>NZ_AEIQ01000087.1:0-8371 GCF_000152185.1 Dermacoccus sp. Ellin185
CCGAGCGGGAGAAGGAACCCGCGGCCCCGCCACAACGCGCGGGCGCCGTTCGCCGCGCCTGCAGTGTCACCGGACGCGACGCCACCCGAATCAGCGCCACCCGAATCGGCGGGAGATGCGGAGGCGCTCGAGGCGGCGAGGCGCGGCACGATGAGCAGCGCGAGGAACTGCGTGCCCCAGCACATGGCGCGCGCGAACGTCGAGGCGAGGCCGTAGGCGCCGGACGTCTCGGGGGCGAGGAAGTGACGCACGAGGACGACGTCGACGTTCGTCAGCGCCGTGAACGCGGCGAGCGTCGAGTTGGAGCGCCACATCTCGCGCGCCAACCCGTCGCTGCCCGCGCCGACGCCGACGAGCGCATCACGGCTCGCCCACAGGCCGAACGCGGCGGCGCACCACGCGGCGAGCGCCATGACGACGAAGACCTCCGTGACGTTCGCGCCCGCCGCCGCGCACCCGAGCGCGCCGGCGACGCGGGTCGCCGCCGTCACGACGTAGAGCGCGGCGAGGCGGGCGATGGCGCCGCTGCCGAGCAGGACGCCCTGGTAGGCGCCCGTCAGCGTCATCGGCAGGAGCATGAACGCCATCGCGATCGTCGGCGCGAGGCCGCCGAGGTGGAACAGCGCGTCGACGCCGGGGGAGGCGAGCATCGTGACGACGCTCAGCGCGACGCCGACCCGCGCGGCGAGCCCCAGCCCGCTCGAGCGCAGCGACGGGTGCGCCCAACGTCGCGCGATGACGACCTGCAGCGCGCCTGCGGGGATGACGAGGACGATGCCGAGGGTGATGAGCGCCGAGTACGCGCCGAATCCGGCCGGCCCGAGCGCGCGCGTGAGGATGAGGACGAAGACGTAGCTGAGCAGGTTGCCGAGACCCATCGCGACGGCCAGCACGACGCCGCCGCGCCCTGACGGTGCCTCCGACGTGGCCTGCGTCGAGTCGGGAGCCGGAGCCGGGCGCGCGTCGGCGGATGTGGCGTTCACCTGCACGACCCTTCTTCCGAACGCCCGTGTGACGTGGGCTACCTGCTGGTTATATTAGGTGCTTCACGGTCGACCGTCCGTGAACCCCCTCGGCCCAGGCCCGGAAGGACGCTCGTGCGACGACCCATCCTGCGCCGCGGACGCCTCGATGCCTACGCCGTGGCCTGTGCCGTCGCCGCCGTGGTGCTCGCGGCCGTCGTCTTCCTCAACGATCTCGGCCACTTCAACACCGACATCAAGCCCGAGGTGTACCTCGCGCCGTGGGAGATGGTCGGCCGGTACCTGTCGTCGTGGACGGCGTCGCCGTACCTGGGGTCGGCGAACTTCAACGTCGGGCTCGTGCCCGTCCTGCTCGTGCTGTCCGCGCTGCGCGGCATCGGGCTGTCGCCGGAGTGGACGTTCAAGGTCTTCCACCTCGCACTGTGGCTCGTCGCGGCCTGGGGTGCCGCGCGCCTGACGCGCACCGTCGCGCCGCGTTCGACACGCTGGCTCGGGCTCGCTGCAGCCGTGTTCTATCTCGCCAATCCGTACGCGATCGCCGCGGGCAACACGCTCGCCATCGCCCTGCCGATGGCGTTCCTGCCATGGCTGCTGCTGTGCTACCTGCGCGCCCTGCAGCGGCCGTCGTCCTGGGCGTGGCCGGCGCTGTTCGGGCTCGCGTTCTTCGCGATGAGCGGCATGAACGTCGCCGTCGTGCCGCTGTTCCAGCTGTTCGGCATCATCCCGATCGCCGCCGTCGCGCGCTGGCACCTGCACCGCACCTGGCGCGAGGTCGCCGCCGTCACCGCGAAGTGCGCGCTGTTCGTCATCGCCGTGTCGCTGTACTGGCTCGTGCCGGCGATGTCGGCCGTCGCCACCGGCAGCCAGATCGTCGGCACGTCAGAAACTCTCGACGGCATCCACAAGGTCTCCTCGTTCACCGAGGTGCTGCGCGGGCTCGGGCTGTGGCCACTGTACGGCCACGGCGACGCCGGACCGTGGGTGCCGCAGAACGCCGCCTACATCACGAGCCCCTGGGTCATCGCCCTGACGGCCCTGTGGCCCGCGCTGGCGCTCGTGTCGCTGCGCTGGGCCCGCACCGGGGTGCGGCGCGCCGCGGCGCTGACGGCGGCGATCGCGGCCGTCGTCATGGTCGGGCTGTTCCCGGGTGAGAACGATGCGGAGAGTCCCGCGGGTTGGCTCATCCAGGCCGTGCTGGCGTTCCCGCCGCTCGCCGCCTTCCGCACGACCAACAAGATCGGTGCGCTGCTCGCGCTGTCGTTCGCCGTCGCCCTCGCGTTCGGCGCCGTCCATCTCACGCGTCTCGTGCGCCGCCGTTCCGGTCTCGCGCCGATCGCCGCGGCGCTCGCGAGCATCGTCGTCGCCGCCTGGATGCTGCCGGCCCTGGCGAACGGGCTCTACATCTCGCGCATGGACATCCCGTCGTACTGGGACGACGCCGCCCGCGCCGCCGATGACGGCGCCCCGCACTCCTCGACGCTCGTCCTGCCGGGCCAGACGCGCCCGACGTACCGCTGGACGGTGCAGCGCCCCGACGACCTGACGAACTCCCTGCTGAAGCGCGACGCCGTCATCCCCGAGACGACACCGAACGCGAGCGCCCCCGGCGGCAACTTCCTCGCGGCCCTCGACGACACCGTCCAGTCCGGTACGGCGTCGGGCGACATGGTGTCGACGTTCGCGCGCTACCTCGGCTCCGACAACGTCCTCGTGCGCCACGACACCGTCTGGGAGAACGACGGGGGAGCGCGCCCGGCCGTCGTCCAAGCCCTCATCGGCACCGACACCGGCCTGTTCGGTTCCGGCAACTTCGGCAAGCCTGGGCAGAACGTCCTGTCGCCGGTCGCCTCGCCCGCCGGGTACGACGAGGCGAGCCTGCGCCCCGTGCAGCTGTACACCGTGCGTGACCCGCGAACGGCCGTGCGGGCGCAGAGCATGGCGAACTCCCTCGTCGTCGCGGGTGACGGCTGGTCGTTCCCCGAGATGGTGAACGCCGGGCTGCTGCGCACGTCACCGAGCGTGCAGTACGCGCAGGATCTCGACGCCGCAGCCCTGACGCGCGCGCTGCAGGCCAAGGGGCGCCTGGTCATCACCGACACGAACGCGCGACGCTCCGCCATCGCGCAGCGCCTCACCGCGGGCAACGGCGCGCTGCTCGCCGCGGGCGACCCTCTCGGCACGACGCGCACGCTCGGCGATTCGCCCGACGATCAGACGGTGCTGCTGCGCTCCGGGACGCTCGTCACCGCGACCACCTCCGGCGGCACGTTCTTCGACCTGCCGTACGCGGTGCCCGAGAACGCGTTCGACGGCAACCCCGACACGAGCTGGCGCTTCGGCGACTTCCGCCGCGCCGTCGGTCAGCGCCTCGACCTCACCCTGCCCGCGAGCCAGACGCTCGGTGACGTCACGATCGCCCAACCCGACCTCGGCCCCGTCAAGATCGACAAGGCGACGATGACGGCGGGTGGCCGCTCCGTCACGGTGCGCGTCCCCGATTCGGGCAAGGCCACCTTCCACATGGGCGGCGTGAGCGCGGACCGCGTCAGCGTCCACATCGACAGCATCCGCGGCGACGGCTTCAACCTCGTCGGCATCTCCGAACTGGGCCTGCCGGGGCCAAAGGCGACGCGTGCCGCGCGCACCCCGACGACGCTGACACGCCTCTACACAGGCCTCGACGACGCGGGCCGCTCGGCGTTCTCGTCCGCGCCCCTCGACGTCCTGCTGCGCCGCGTCGAGAACACGCCCGCGGCCGCCGACGACAGCGAGATCGCGCTGCGCCGCGTCGTCTCCCTGCCGCAGGGCCGCACCTTCAACGGGGATGCCCGCGTGCGGATCGACGGCGACGACCTGGAGAAGATCTACGACGAGGTCGCCGGGTACAGCGACGCGGTGCGTGCGACGTCGTCGGGCGTGTGGTTCGACAAACGCCAGTACCGTGCCTCGGCCGCGGCCGACGGCAAGAGCGACACGGGCTGGGTGCCCGGGGGAGCCTCGCCCAAGGGCGCCTGGTGGCAGCTGACGACGGCGCCGCGCGACATCACCAGCGTCGACCTCACGCAGAAACCGACGCTCGGCGACGCGAAGCGCACGCAGTGGGCGACGAAGGTGTCGGTGCTCGTCGACGGCAAGAAGGTCGCGAGCTCGTCGGTGAACAAGAACGGCGACACGCACATCGCGCTGCCCGACGGCACCCGCGGCTCGCGCGTGCGGGTCGTCATCGACGCCTCCGACGGCCCGGAGCTCGCGACGCCCGCCGAGTTCACCCGCATCGACACGGGCGCGTCGATGAAGACCTCCGACCTCGGCCCGTTCGACTCACCCGGCAAGAACCGCTGCCTCGACGTCGCGACGATCGACGGGCGCGCCGTGCCGATGCGCCTCGACGACGACACGATCACCCGCTCCTCGCAGGAAGGCACGCGCTGGGTCTCGTGCACGCCAGTGACGCTCGACGCCGGCGATCGCCGCATCGAGCAGGCCCCAGGGTTCGTCCTCGACTCCCTCGACCTGCGCGACAACCGCAAGCAGGCGACGAGCGTGCCCGCGGCGCCCGCGTTCCGCGTCACCGACGACACGCCGACGCACAAGACGATCCGTCTCGAATCGAGCGCGACGCCGAGCGCCGTCGTCATCGGCCAGAGCTACGACGCACGCTGGAGCGCGACGCTCAACGGCAAGGCGCTTCCCGCCCCGACGACGATCGACGGCTACAGCACCGGCTGGATCCTGCCCGCCGGCGCGCAGGGCACCGTCGAGATGCGGTTCGCGCCGCAGCGCTGGGCGAACGTGGCGCTGATCGTCACGCTGCTGACGCTCGCGGCGATCGCCGCCATCGTCATCGTCGCCGCCCGACGCGGCGGCCTGCGCGCGCCCGTGCCGCACCGCAGCGAGACGTACACGCGCAGCATGCGCCGCGCCGACGCACTCGCACGGCGCAGCGACGCTCAGTACCTGCGCCTCGACGTGGCATGCGTCGTCGCCGCGACGTTCGGCGTCGGCGCCGCGGGCCTCGTCGCCTCGCTCGTCTCGGTCGCGGCGCTGCGCCTGACGCGGGTGCGCTCGCGTCATCTCGTCGTCGCGGGGGCGCTGCTCGTGCTCGCAGGCGTCGGGGCGTTCCTCCTGCTCGACCCGAGCCTCGGGCAGGTGAGCGCCGACGCCATCGCCGCGAACATGTGGCCGCACCGCATCGCGGGCGCCGGCTTCGTCATCGCGCTCATTGGGTTGTTGCGTCAGCACGACGCGCCACGAACCGCACGCCGCAGCGGCGGCAGCCACCGCGCGGGGCCGCACACCGAGGCGGCCACGGACCCAGCCACGAAGACAGCCACGACCGACCGGGCGATCGCAGAACGAGGATGATGATGGACGAGCGAACCCCTGACGCGATGTTCGAGCGTGGTGTCAGCGTCATCGTGCCCACGCGCAACAACGAGCGCACCCTCGAAGCGACGCTGCGCTCGGTCAAGGAGCAGAGCGAGCCGGGCGTCACGCTCATCGTCGTGGACAACGCCAGCACGGACGCGACGAAGGACATCGCGCGCCGCTGGGCCGATGTGTACCTCGAGGGCGGGCCGGAACGTTCCGCGCAGCGCAACCGCGGCATCGAGGCCGCGCAGACGCCGTGGATCGTATGGCTCGACAGCGACATGATCCTGCCGCCGCGGGCGATCGAGGTCGCCCTCGACACGGCGCAGCGCACCGGCGCCGACGGCGTCGCGCTGCCCGAGCGCACGATCGGCGACGGTTTCTGGACGGCGTGCCGGGCCCTGGAGCGCGAGTGCTACCTCGACCAGCCGTGGTTGCACAACCCGCGGCTGCTGCGGCGTGACTTCATGCGCACCGACGGCGAGTTCCACCTCGCGATGTCGGGGCCGGAGGACGCGGATCTGCGGCTCAAGATGCGCCGCGCGGGTCAACGGATCGAGCTCGCCCCCATCATCATCGACCACGACGAGGGCCGCCTCACGCTGCGCGACGTCTTCTCCAAGCGCTATTACTACGGGCGCAGCATCCCTGCCTTCGCGGCCGAACACGACGGCGCCGTCGGGCAGCAGGGCCGTGACGTGCTGACGGCGTACTGGGCGCACCGCGACGACCTCGCGCGTCGCCCGCTGCACGCGGCCGGCATGGTCGGCATGCGCGCGATGGAGGCCGTCGGCTACGCCCTCGGCGCGGCGAGCGCACGGCGCGATCACGCGCGATGACCCGCGAGCTGCTGTGGCTGTCGCTGCCCGATCAGCGGCCGCGCCGTGAGCTGTACTGGATGTCGCGGATGCCGGGCACGCACGTCACGGCGATGGCGCGCGAGGAGCCGTTCGGCGACCTCACCTGGGTGCCGACGACGTACCGTCGCCCCGTGACGCGCTTCATCGAGGCCGGCGCGTTCGCGTGGGCGCAGGGGCTCGACGAACAGCTCGAGCGGACGCGCCCCGACTGGGTCGCGAGCCTCGAGCTGTGCTCGCTGGTCACCGGCCAGCTCAGCGCGCGGCGTCGACGCCGCCCGGGGCTGCGGCAGGCCGTCATCACCTGGGAGAACCTGCCGCGCCAACCGTTGTACGCGCTGCCGCCGTACCGTCAGGCGTTCGAGAGCACCCGCGACGCCGACCTCATCCTCTGCATGGTCGACGCGGCGCGCGACCACCTCGAACTCAACGGATTCGACCTGTCGCGCGTTCGCGTCGTCAAGCCGGGCGTCGACGTCGAAATGTTTTGCCCCGCAGCCGAACTCGCCGACCGACCGCGGGTCGTGTTCACCTCGCCGCTCTCGACGAACAAGGGCATCGACACCGTCCTCGACGCGATGCGCCTCGTGCGCCGGCGCGTGCCCGACGCGCAACTCGTCGTCGCCGGTAACGGGCCGCTCGCGGGGCTCGTCGAGGAGGCCGAGCAGGCCGAACCGGGCGCCGTCGTGCGCGCCGGATCACTCGACGCGCCCGGCGTCGCCGAGCTGCTGCGCTCCGCGCGCGTCTTCACGACGGCGCCGCGCCCGACGTGGAAGTGGACCGAACAGCTCGGCCTCGCCTACCTCGAGGCGCAGGCGTGCGGGTTGCCCGTCGTCACGACCGCGTGCGGCACCAATGACGAAGCCGTGCGCGCACCCAACCTGCTGACGGAGTCGGGCGCGTACGCGCTCGCCGAGGGTCTCGTGCACTTCCTCACCGACGACTCGGCCGCGCGTGCGGCGTCGGCGGCGAACCGCGCGCGGATGCTCGCCGAGCACGACATCCGCCGTCAGAGCGCGAAGATGGGCGAGGCCTTTGCCGAGTTCGAGTGACGCCGTCACGACGTCCGGCCGGGGAGCGACGCACGGGGCTGCGTGGGGCGCGACGCGCTGGGCGGGCCGTCACGCCGGGCTGCTCGCGAGCGCGGTGTGCGCCGCCGTCATCCTCGGCCCGATGCTGCTGACGCGCGGGTTCTGGCTGCACTACGACATGGTGTTCGTCCCGCATCTGCCGTTGTCGGACACGACGCTCGGTACGGCCGGGCAGGTGCCGCGCGCGGTGCCGAACGACGCGATCGTCGCGCTGCTCGACCTCGTCCTGGCCGGGGACATCACGCAGAAGATCATCCTGCTCGGGGCGTTCCTCGCCCTCGGCGCAGGCGTCGATCGATGGCGCGCGCCGGTGCTCGCGCGCGTGTGCGCGAGCGTCCTGCTCGCCTGGAACCCGTGGGTCGCCGAGCGTCTCGCGATCGGCCACTGGGGGTACCTCTGGGGCTACGCGGCGTGCGTGTGGGCGATCGTCGGGGCGCTCGAGGCGCGCCGCGCTCGCACACGTTCGTCGGACGGCGTCGCGGCCGGCCGCGCGGAGGCCGAGACTGCTCGCCGCGCTGATTCGGCGGGAGAAGTCGACGCCTGGATCGACACGGACCGCGCCAGAGAGAGCGTCGCTCACCGCGACGCCGATGCGACGCATGCCCGCCGCAGCGTCGCCGTCGCGCTCGTCATGTCGGCGGCGTCCGGTTCGACGGGGGCCGTCCTCGTGGCCTTGGCCCTCGCCGCTGTGACGTTCGCACCCGGCGCGGGACGGCTGGCATGGCGCGCCGGGTGGCGCCCGACGTTGCGGACGGTGCTCGCCTGGGTCGGCCTCAACGCCTCGTGGTGGTGGCCGTTCCTCACGGCCGCGCCGAGCGACGCCGCCGACGCGGCCGGCGTCAAGGCGTTCGCGGCCCGCAGCGACGGCGCGGGGCCCGTGTGGACGTCCCTGCTCGGCGGTGGCGGCATCTGGCACGCGCCGTCATGGTTCGCCGAACGCAGCTCAGCGCCCATCGTGCTCGCCTCCGCCCTCGTGTGCGTCGCCGGCGTCATCGCCGCCCGGCGCCTCGGTCGCGGGCCGATCACGGCGCTCGCCGTCACGGGGCTGTTCCTCGCGGGCGCGAGCACC
>NZ_AEIQ01000086.1:0-544 GCF_000152185.1 Dermacoccus sp. Ellin185
ACGCTTTCCGTTTATTGCAGAATCTGTTGAATGTACCGAAGGAAGAACGAGAAGCCATGTTCTTCGGCGGCCTGTTCTCTTATGACCTTGTGGCGGGATTTGAAGATTTACCGCAACTGTCAGCGGAAAATAACAGCCCTGATTTCTGTTTTTATCTCGCTGAAACGCTGATGGTGATTGACCATCAGAAAAAAAGCACCCGTATTCAGGCCAGCCTGTTTGCTCCGAATGAAGAAGAAAAACAACGTCTCACTGCTCGCCTGAACGAACTACGTCAGCAACTGACCGAAGCCGCGCCGCCGCTGCCAGTGGTTTCCGTGCCGCATATGCGTTGTGAATGTAATCAGAGCGATGAAGAGTTCGGTGGCGTAGTGCGTTTGTTGCAAAAAGCGATTCGCGCTGGAGAAATTTTCCAGGTGGTGCCATCTCGCCGTTTCTCTCTGCCCTGCCCGTCACCGCTGGCGGCCTATTACGTGCTGAAAAAGAGTAATCCCAGCCCGTACATGTTTTTTATGCAGGATAATGATTTCACCCTATTTGGCGC
>NZ_AEIQ01000085.1:0-153390 GCF_000152185.1 Dermacoccus sp. Ellin185
GCCGGCGGCAGCCGGAGCGTCAGCCTGGCCGGCGGGCGCGTCGAGCTGAGCATCTGGTCGCGGCCCGGCCCACGCCGGCTGCGCGGTGCCCGTGGCGGGCGCGTTCCACTGGATGGGGTACGGCTCGCGGCCTCGTTCGCTCATCGTCCACTCCGTTCGCGGCGCGGTGCGCCGTCCCGTCCTACGTCGATCCGTCGTTGTCATCCGGGTGCCGGCCCGCCGATGTCGGTGGTCGGGCGCGCCCGTGTCATGGGGCAGCCTACCGGCCGCGACACACCCATGGGTGGGCGTCGGGAATGAGTAAGCTGGGGGCAGCGTCCAAGCGTGATCGGGCCAGGCGACACGCACGCGAGATCTGCGAGGAATCCATGGGTATTGCACACAAGAGCGCCACGCGCCACCGCGTCGTCATCATCGGCTCCGGCTTCGGCGGTCTGTTCGCCGCGACCCAGTTCAAGGACGAGGACGTCGACGTCGTCCTCATCTCCTCGACGACGCATCACCTGTTCCAGCCGCTGCTGTACCAGGTCGCGACCGGCATCCTCAGCGAGGGCGTCATCGCCCCGAGCACGCGCGAGGTGCTCAAGAAGGTCAAGAACGTCGAGGTATTCCAGGGGACGGTCAGCGACATCGACGTCCAGAACAAGCGCGTCTTCGCGCAACTGCTGGACTCGACCCAGACGTACGACTACGACTCGCTCATCGTCGCGGCCGGCGCGGGGCAGTCGTACTTCGGCAATGACCACTTCGCCGAGTTCGCGCCCGGCATGAAGAGCATCGACGACGCGCTCGAGCTGCGAGGTCGCATCTTCGGTGCCTTCGAGACAGCGGAAGTGGCCGCGGCCGCCGGCGAGTGGGACGACGTGCGCACGCTGCTGACGTTCGTCGTCGTCGGGGCCGGCCCGACGGGCGTCGAGATGGCCGGGCAGATCAGCGAACTCGCCAACCGCACCCTCGCCGAGGACTTCCGCCACATCAACCCCAAGGACGCGCGCATCGTCCTCGTCGATGCGGCGCCGCAGGTGCTGCCACCGTTCGGCAAGAACCTCGGCGAGAAGGCGAAGAAGCAGCTCGAGAGCATGGGCGTCGAGGTGCTGCTCGGGCAGATGGTGACGAATGTCGACGCCACGGGCATCGAGATGAAGACGCAGGACGGCACCGTCACCCGCATCGACTCCGCGTGCAAGGTGTGGGCCGCAGGCGTCGCCGCGAGCCCGCTCGGCAAGCTGCTCGGTGACAAGACGGGCGCCGAGGTCGACCGCGCCGGGCGCATCTCCGTGCAGCCCGACCTGACGCTGCCCGGCCACCCGGAGATCTTCGTCGTCGGCGACATGATGAGCCTCGACAAGCTGCCCGGCGTCGCGCAGGTGGCGATCCAGGGCGGAAAGTTCGCGGCCAAGTCGATCCTCGCGGGCGTCAAGGGTGAGCCGGCCCCGGCGAAGTTCAAGTACTTCGACAAGGGCTCGATGGCGACGATCTCCCGTTTTTCGGCCGTGACGAAGGTGGGCCGCCTCGAGACGGAGGGGTTCATCGCGTGGCTCATGTGGCTCGGCGTTCACCTCGTCTACATCATCGGCTTCAAGTCGCGCCTGTCGACGATGCTGAGCTGGGCCGTCGCGTTCGCGAGCGACAGCCGCGACGAGCGCACCACCACGGAGCAGCAGGTCCACGCGCGTCTCGCGATCGCCGAACTCGGGGAGAAGTACCACCCGAGCGTCGACGTGCCCGGCCTGCTCGAGCTGTCGAAGGGCAGCGCGCAGCTCGAAGCCGTTGACGGTGCGGACGCGCCGGCGCTCGAGAAGCAGTCTGAGACGCCGAAGGCCTGATTCCGGTCGCACGAATCCGTGCGATGCGCGACGGCGCCCCGCTCACGCGAGCGGGGCGCCGTCGTCGTCACTCGCCCGGGATGAGGGACGGCGCGGGGGAGTCGTCGCCGAGACGAGCGAGCACCTCGTCGTGGAGCAGGCCGTTCGTCGAGACGCCGTTGCCGCTCCAGCAGCCGGGGCGTCCGTCGAGGCCGGTGAAGCGGCCGCCCGCCTCGGTGACGATGGGCACGAGCGCCGCCATGTCGTAGTCCTCGAGCTCCGGTTCGGGCGCGATGTCGACGCTTCCCTGCGCGACGAGCATGTGCGAGAAGAAGTCGCCGTAGGCGCGTGAACGCCAGCATTCCTTCGACAGGCGGAACAGGTCCATGTCCTTGCCACGTTCGGCCCAGCCGTTGAACGAGGAATAGCTGAGAGAGGCGTCCGCCAGCCTGTCGACCTTCGAGACGCTGATCGACGTCGCGCTCGTGAGGCTGCGTCCGGTCCACGCGCCGGTGCCCTGCGCGGCCCACCAGCGGCGGTGCAGTGCGGGTGCGGCGACGAGACCGACGACGGGCGTGCCCGCGTCGACGAGGGCGATGAGGGTCGCCCAGACGGGCACACCGCGCACGTAGTTCTTCGTCCCGTCGATGGGGTCGATGATCCACAGCCGATCGGCGTCGCCGCTCGTGCCGAATTCCTCACCCTTGATGGCGTCGCGCGGGCGCGCGCGCTTGAGGTTCTCGCGGATGACGCGTTCGGCCTCGCGGTCGGCCTCCGTCACGGGGGTGAGGTCGGGTTTCGACTCGACCTGCAGGTCGGCGGCGCCGAAGCGCGACATCGTGATCTCTTCGACCGAGTCGGCGAGGACGTGGGCCAGGCGCAGGTCGTCGTGGTACGGGCTGGGGTCGCGCAGGGTGTCGCTCATTGCGCCCACGCTACCGGCTCGCCGGCACCGCGAGCACGCGGTAGCGGGGTAGGCGAGTGAGTGCTCACTCGTCTACCCCGCGGTCGGGTTCAGCGTCGCTCGAGGTGCTCGTCCTTGTCGGGCACGTGGCGCGAGCGCAGCAGACGACGCAACGACGCCAGGCGCGCCGGGCCCGTCGTGCCGGCGTGACCCGCGGCGACGTAGGCGTCGAGCGCGCAGTCTGCCTCGTCGTGCGAGCAGCCGCGTGGGCATTCGGCAGTGCCGGGGGCGAGCTCAGGGAAGTGGTCGACGATCGTCGTCGGGTCGATGTGTGCGAGGCCGAACGAACGAATGCCGGGGGTGTCGATGATCCAGCCGCCCTCCGGCCCGGGAAGTTCGAGGGCGATCGCCGACGTCGAGGTGTGGCGCCCGCGTCCCGTCACGTCGTTGACGTGGCCGGTCGTGCGCGCGGCATCCGGAACGAGGGCGTTGACGAGTGTCGACTTGCCGACGCCGGAGTGCCCGACGAGGACGCTGACACGCCCGGCGAGGCGGGCGCGCAGGTCGTCGAGACCGTCGAGGTCACGGGCGACACGACCACCGGACGCGATCAGCTCGTCCCGTTGGGCGTCGCTCAGCTCGTGCGCCGACGTGACGCTGTGCGGCACGTCGAGGTCGGCGTAGTTCGCGAGGAACGGCGCCGGGTCGCCAAGGTCGGCCTTCGTCAGCGCGAGCAGCGGGTCGAGCCCCGCGTCGTAGGCGGCGACGAGGCAGCGGTCGATGAGGCCGGTCCGCGGCTCGGGGTTCGCGACCGCCGTCACCATGACGAGCTGGTCGGCGTTCGCGACGATGACGCGCTCGTACGGGTCGGTGTCGTCGGCGGTGCGGCGCAGCACGCTCGAGCGTTCCTCGACGCGCACGATGCGCGCGAGCGAGCCCTCGTGACCGCTCGTGTCGCCGACGAGCGCAACACGGTCACCGACGACGATGGGCGTGCGCGTCAGCTCGCGGGCGCGCATCGCCGTGATCTGCCGTCCGTCGAGCAGGACCGACCAGCGGCCGCGGTCGACACCCGTCACCATGCCGATGACGGCGTCGGCGTGCTTGGGGCGATCCTTCGTGCGGGGCCGAGATCCCTTGCGGTTGGGGCGCACGCGCACGTCGGACTCACTCCAGTTGCGACTCGCCATCTCAGACCGTCCGCTGCAGCGCCGGCTCGTGCGCCGCACTCGTGCCGTCGAGCAGCGCCTCCCACCGCCGGTCGAAGTGCGGCAGCGTCTTGGCGGTCGTGCCGACGTTCTCGACGACGATGCCGTCAACGACGAGCCCGACGACCGCAGCCGCCATCGCCATGCGGTGATCGTCGTACGTGTGGAACAGCCCGCCGTGCAGCACTTCTCGCGGCACCGGGGTGATGACAAGACCGTCCTCGGTCTCGTGCACCTGCGCCCCGATCGCCGTGAACTCGCGCGAGAGCGCCGCGAGTCGATCGGTCTCGTGGCCGCGGATGTGGGCGACGCCGCGGATGCGGCTGCCACCGTCGGCGAGCGCGCACAGGGCGACGACGACGGGCGTCAGCTCGGACGCTTCGGTGAGGTCGACGTCGATGCCCCGCAGACGACCGCTTTCGGGGCCGCGCACACGCAGACCGTCACGATCGAGCGTCACCTTGCAGCCCATGCGCTCGAGAACGCCACGGATGTGATCGCCCGGCTGCGTCGTGAACGTCGGCCAGTCGGCCATGAACACCTCGCCACCCGTGACGGCGGCCGCCGCGAGGAAGGGGGCAGCGTTCGACAGGTCGGGCTCGACCATGACGTCGAGCGCGCGGATGTCGCTGGGTTCGACGCTCCACGCGTAGCTGCCGCGCCCGTCGGCGTCGACGTCGTCACCGACCTCGATGACGACGCCCGCGTCACGCAGCACCTCGACCGTCATGTCGATGTGGGGGATGCTCGGCAGCGTTGCGCCGGTGTGGACGATCGTCACGCCCTCGTCGAAGCGCGCGCCGGAGAGCAGCAGTGCGGAGACGAACTGCGAACTCGTCGAGGCGTTGACCTCGACGCGCCCGCCCGTGACGGCTCCGGTGCCGTGGACGGTGAACGGCAGTGCGCGGCGGCTGTCGTCGTCGATGCGGACGCCGAGGTCGGCGAGGGCCTGCAGGACAGGACCCATGGGGCGATTGCGGGCGTGCTCGTCGCCGTCGAAGGCGACCGGCCCGTCCGCGAGGGCGGCGACCGGCGGGAGGAAGCGCATGACGGTGCCGGCGAGGCCGCAGTCGACCTGTGCGGGGCCCCGAAAGGGTGCAGGAGTGACGTGCCAGTCGTCGCCCTCGGGGGAGTCTCCGGGCACGTCCTCGACCTGGACGCCCATCGCGCGCAGTGCTTGCGCCATGAGGAGGGTGTCGCGCGAGCGCAACGGCGCCCGCAGGAGAGAGTCGTCGTCGGCGAGGGCGGCGAGGACGAGGTAGCGGTTCGTCAGGGATTTCGAGCCGGGGACGCTGAACGCGCCGACGACCGGCCGGTCCGCGCGAGGCGCGGGCCAGTCGGTCGTCGGGTTCGCGGAAGCGGCGCTCGTCGCGGCGGTGGTCGTCATGTCGGAGTTCTTCATGTCGAGGCCCGCTGCGCGAGCGCTCGTACTGCCGGAGGTCATGAGGGCAGCTTGCTCCCGGCGACGGCGGCCATGAGCTTGGCCTCGCGACGAGCCGTCTTCGCGGCGCGTTTGGCCTCACGGCGCGTGACGTCGACGCCGTGCGAGGTACGCCAGGCGAGGCCCGGCTTGCCCGCGGTGTCGGCGGCGGCGAGCAGCACGCCACCGACGATGGCGGCAGTGCGGAAGAAGTTGGACTGCTTGCGTGCCTTCACCTCCGGGTCCTTCTCGGCCCAGAACGCCTCGTGCATGTAGGCGTTCGCGCCGACCGTCGGGGCGAGCAGAGCCGCGGACAGGCGCGGGAGCTTGCCGAGCGCGAGGGCGGTGCCGGCGGCACCCATGAGCGCGCCCTGGCCCTTGACGATCATCTCGGGGTCGTTCGGCACCTTGCTGCCGCTCTCGCGGCTGACGAACTCGACGAACGGCGCGGCCTCGGCGGCCTGCGACTTCGTGTTGGTGAACGCCTTGGCCGCCTCGTTGAGGAAGTAGCTGGCGAGCGCGGTACGCGCGATGCGACGGATCATGATTCCTCCTCCTGTGAAGGTCGGCGTCGATCGTCGACGCCTTGGCCTCCCACGTTAGTCGGCGCCACCGACAACATGCGAGCACCGAGGGCAACAGACCGCGCGATCCTGGGCAGCGGCCGGTCCCTCCACCCTGCAGGCGAACCGAAGATGTCGTTTACGAGAAACGCATGCATGAGGATCAGGTCACCGATGCGATGATCGAGTCCATGGTTGCCGAGGCTGAAGCCGGCTACGCCGTCGAGCCGTTGAAGCGTCGAGGACGCGGTCGGCCCGGACGGGGAGCCAGGCCGGTGCTGGTCGTCGCGGTCAGGCTGACGTCCGACGAGCTCGCTGCGCTCGATCGTGTCGTCGAACGCGAGCACCTCTCCCGTTCAGAGGCGATTCGCCGGGCACTGAACAACTACGCCGCGTGAAGCTGCACCCCAGCGCGTTCAAGCACGGGCTCGGTGAGGACGACATCGCGCAGGCCGCGTCATGGCCCCAGGGGGAGTACCCGCGCCGCCGCCGCGGATCGTCGACGACGCTGACGAGACGGGGGCACGCCCCAGCGGTCTAGGCTTTCTCGCATGTGCGGCAGATACGCAGCCAGTGCGAGCACGGGTGAGTTGGTCGAGGAGTTCGAGGTCGACGTCGACGCGACGGGCGAGCAGACGCGGTCGCTGCTCGCGTCGCCGCAGAACCCGCCTGTCGGTGAGCCCGACTACAACATGGCGCCGACGAAGCAGGCGCCCGTCGTCCTGACCCGTCCCGAGCGGCTCGACGACGGCTCGCGCGGCGAGGCGAAACGTCAGCTGCGTCACCTCACGTGGGGGCTCGTGCCCTCGTGGTCGAAGGACACCAAGGGTGGCGTGCGCATGATCAACGCGCGCGCTGAGACGTTGCTCGAGAAACCGTCGTTCGCGAAGGCCGCCCGCGCGCGTCGCTGCCTCGTGCCCGCGTCGGGTTGGTACGAGTGGCAGCTGTCACCGACGGCGCTCGACGCCAAGGGCAAACCGCGCAAGCAGCCGTTCTACATGCGCCGCGTCGACGGCACGGACGTCGCATTCGCCGGCCTCTACGAGTTTTGGTGCGATCGTTCGCTGCCCGACGGCGACCCGGCCGCGTGGCTGACGACGTTCGCCATCATCACGACGAGCGCGGGGCAGGGCCTCGACCGCATCCACGATCGCCAGCCCCTCGCGCTCGAACGCGAGCAATGGGCCGAGTGGCTCGACCCGACGCTGACCGACGACGCCGACGTCGCGACGTTCCTCACGCCCGGCGATTCGAGCCCCTTCGAGGCCTACCCCGTCTCACGCGCGGTGAGTTCGAACCGGACGAACGGCCCAGGCCTCATCGAACCCGCGCCCGAATCCGACCTCGTGGGCGTCGTCGACCCCGCGACCGGCGAGATCATCGGGGCCGAGAAGTGACCGCCGAACCACGTCCCTCCCGGTCTGTCGCGCCGGAACGAGCGCACCGCGTTCTTGACATCGAGACGGACGCCGGGCCGGCACGCGCCTACGTCATCGATCCCGTCGGTGGTCGCGCGAACACGGAGGTGAAGAACTCCGAGTCCTCGAGTACCGAGTCTGCGAACGCTGAGACTGCGGCGGTCACGACGACCGGCAAACACCAGCCCGTCGGAACACTCGTCCTCGGACACGGCGCCGGCAAGGGCACGAACACGCCCGACCTGTGGGGCTTGCTCCACCTCGCCGATGACGGGTGGCGTGTCGTCCTCGTCGACCAGCCCTGGGTGCTCGCGGGCCGCAAGATCGCCACGCCCCCGAAGACCCTCGACGAGGGTTGGCGCGCCGTCGTGAGTCACTTGCGCGAGGCGGACGAGATCACGGGCCGCTTCGTGCAGGGTGGTCGTTCGGCCGGTGCCCGCGTCGCGTGCCGCACCGCCGTCGAGACGGGCGCTGACGCCGTCGTCGCGCTGGCTTTTCCGCTCGCGCCGCCGGGCAAGGCGGACGACCCGTCGAAATGGCGCACGGACGAGGCGCAAGCCGTGCTCGATGCGGTCGTTCCCCTGCTCGTCGTGCAAGGCGCCACGGACACCTTCGGCGGCCCCGACGCGATCCGCGCCGCGCTGCCCGGCGCCGACGTCGCCGCCGTCGCGGGCCCGCACGGATTCAGCAAGCAGCCGCAGGATGTCGTCGACGCCGTGCGCAGGTGGCTGGCCGCCGCGTCCTGACTCATATCGAGAGCGGGGCGGGGAATAGCGCAGCCCACTCATCGTGTTGACGACGGCGAATCAGAAAGCCCACGAGGGCCATTCGAACGTCGAAAGTGAGCACGATGCTGGTAGCACCCGTGGTTCCGGTCGAACCGTCCGCGCTGAGCCTCACCACCGGTTTCGGTGGCGCGGGCACGCGCGCGTCTCGTGTCGCGCCGCACCCCGCGCTAGGGTTGAGCGCGATGACAGACAACACGACGGTCGACGCCCTCGGCGCGCCGCAGCCAGACGGCGGCGCGGCGTCACGCAGCGTCACCGATTCCAAGGATTTCGACCCGAGTACCGAGACCCCGGCCGAGCGGGCCGCGCGCTTCGAGCGTGACGCGATGCCGTACCTCGATCAGCTCTACAGCGCCGCCCTGCGCACGACGCGCAACCCGAGCGACGCCGAGGATCTCGTGCAGGAGACGTTCGCGAAGGCGTTCGCAGCCTTCCACCAGTACAAGCCGGGCACGAACCTCAAGGCGTGGCTGTACCGCATCCAGACGAACACGTACATCAACTCTTACCGCAAGAAGCAGCGTCAGCCGCTCGAGTCCGACGCCGCCGAGGTGGAGGACTACCAGCTCGCGCGGGCCGAGGCGCACTCGTCGACGGGGTTGAAGTCGGCCGAGAACGAAGCGCTCGATCACCTGCCCGACAGCGACATCAAGAAGGCGCTGCAGGCCTTGCCGGAGGACTTCCGTCTCGCGGTGTACTACGCCGACGTCGAGGGTTTCCCCTACAAGGAGATCGCCAAGATCATGGACACGCCGATCGGCACCGTGATGTCGCGCCTGCACCGCGGACGCAAGCTGCTGCGTGAACAACTCGAGGACTACGCGCGTGGGCGCGGCTTCCTCAAGGGTGAGGCGGACACCGCGAAGGGGGCGAAGAAATGAGCGACAAGTGCCCCGAGTACGTCGATCGTCTCTACGCCTACATCGACGGTGAGCTGACGGCCGAGCAGTACGAGGAGATCAAGGCTCACCTGCTCGACTGCCCCCCGTGTTTGACGGAGTACGAGCGCGACATGCTGCTCAAGAAGCTCATCAAGCGCGCTTGCGCCTGTGAGCAGGCGCCGGAGCAACTGCGCTCGTCGATCCTCACGCGCATCACCTACGAGCGCACCGAGGTGCGCTACGAGGCCTGACGCCGAACCGAGCATGACGAAGGCCGACCATCCCGTGAGGGTGGTCGGCCTTCGTTCGCGTCTGCGGCAGATGCTCAGGCGTTGGGCTTCTTGCCGTGGTTCGCGCCCTTGCCCTTGCGGCTGCGACGCTTGCGTGCGCGCTTGCTCATGGTCTTGCTCCCTGGTTCGGGGTCTTCCCCCCGGTACGTCGGGGGCCAACCTCCCCATTCTGTCACATCGCGCTCGTGCCCCCTGCGCGCATCCGCGCAGCGAGAGGCGGCTCGCCCTCGTCGGCCTGGCGTGGTGGGGAGGTGGAGTCTCGGATCAACCGTTCGATTGATCCGAGCGGAGGTGGACCTTTCTTAAGGTGAGCCTTACCTCATCAGAAAGGCTCGGATCCATGACGACGACCCTCACCCCGCCCCTGTCGGCCGCGCTGCGCGACCACACCCGTGCCGCGCACGAGCACGCCGAGAACCGCGGCTTCATGACCCGCCTCATGGGCGGCGAGAGCAGCATCGGCGCGCACCAGGGGCTGCAGCGTCAGCTGCTGCCGGTGTACGACCACCTCGAGTCGGCGTGCGCGACGCACCGCGATGACCCCCGCCTCGCGCCGCTGCTGGACCCGGCACTCGAGCGCGCCGCATCGCTGCGTCACGACCTCGCCGCGCTGGAACGCCTCGGCTATGCGGACGCCACGGCGATCCTGCCCGCCACGCAGCGCTACGTCGACGACCTCGTCGCCTGCGCCGCCTCGCCGGCCACGCTCATCGGCCACCACTACACGCGCTACCTCGGGGATCTGTCCGGCGGGCAGATCATCGCGACGCTTATGCGCCGCCACTACGACGCGCCTGACGATGTCCTCACCTTCTACCGCTTCGACATCGCCAAGCCGAAGACGTACAAGGACGCCTACCGCGCCCGCCTCGATGAGTTGGCCCTCACGACGCAGGAGCAGGACGAGGCCCTCGACGCCGCCGGTCGCGCCTTCGCCCTCAACGCCGCCGTCTTCGACGCGCTGGACGCCTGCTACCCCGCGGGTGCGAACGCTCGGGCCGAGGCCGTCTGAACGCATGGAATCGATCCGTGAGATGCCCGTGGCGCTCGCGTTCGGCATCCTGTTCTGCATCGTCATGGCGCGAGCCAACGCGACATACTGGATCGGCCGCGGCGCGATCGGCGGCTGGCGTCGGCATCCGAAGTACGCCCACCACCTCGACGCGCGCTCCGTCAAGCGCGCCGAGGGCATGGTGCACCGCTTCGGCCCGCTCGCCGTCCCGCTGTCGTTCCTGACGGTCGGCGTGCAGACGGCCGTCAACCTCATGGCCGGGGCCGGCCGGATGCCGCTCGTGCGCTACCTGCCGGCCGTCGCCGTCGGCAGCCTCATCTGGGTCGGCGTGTACACCGTGGTCGGGGTGGCGTTGCTCGACGTCATCCTCCGCCTCGTGCACTGACGCACCTGACGTCATGAAGGTGGACGAGAACCGCCGATGTGGACGGAAATCGCAGGAGGGGACGGGATTCGCGACGGTGAACGAGAATCGCAGGTGAGGCAGCGAGAACGGCCCGGCATCCAAGGGGGATGCCGGGCCGTTCTCGTTGCGGGAGGGAGGCTCAGGCCTGCTTCGTCTCCGCGAAGATGCGAGCGATCTCATCGATCTTGCCGAGCAACTCGTCAGCCTTGGCGATGTCCCACTCGCCCTTGGTGCCGCTGGCACCGGCGAGCTTCGTCGCCTCGTTGACGAGGGTGTGAAGCTGCGGGTACTTCTCGAAGTGCGGGGGCTTGAAGTAGTCCGTCCACAGCACCCACAGGTGCTCCTTGACGAGCTGGCTGCGCTGCTCCTTGATGATCGTGGCGCGCATCTTGAAGTCTTCGTCGCCGGGCTTGTCGGCGACCTTGGCGATGATGGCCTTGACCGACTCGGCCTCGATGCGGGCCTGGGCAGGGTCGTAGACGCCGCAGGGCAGGTCGCAGTGAGCCGAGACCTCGACGGTGGGGGTGAAGAAACGCTTCAGCATGAGGGACTCCTTGCTGCTGGTGATCAGCTGCCGAACGGCAGCACTGCTCTCAACCTATCGCGCGACACGGCCCCGGCGAAAGGTGCTGACGCAGGTGCGACAACGTCGCAGAATCTGCGTCATCACTGGGGAGTCGGGACTGACGACCCGCCCCCGCATCGCCTCGTCCCCCAGCGCCCCGACGAGCCATGAGTCGACCCCCTCACGGGGGTTGTCACGCTCCACCCACCAGCCCGACGCGCCGTCGGCGAGGCGTTCGCGCCTCGTCACCCGTTTGATCGCGAGCGGGCGGGGGCCGTCGTCGCCGTCAGGGAGGCGGACGACGTGGCAGCGCCCGACCCGGGGCGACGCACCCCAGGCGACGAGGACGACGTCGCCGTCGACGTAGGTCGGTTCCATCGAGCGACCCCTGACGACGACGAAGCCCAGCTGCATCCCACCAGGGTAGTGGGGTGCAGCTGGGCGAGCGTCAGAGCAGTTCGTCGTCGACGAGGGCGGCGATCGCCTCGTGCTCGCTGCGAATGCGCGACAGGAAGCTCTTGGTGCGCTCGTGCTGCGGGTTGTTGATGACGTCGCGCGGCGCGCCGGTCTCGACGACGACGCCGGCGTCCATGAACACGACACGGTCCGCGACGTCCCGCGCGAAGCTCATCTCGTGCGTGACGACGACCATCGTCATCCCGTCCTTGGCCAGTTCCTTCATGACGGCGAGCACCTCGCCGACCAGTTCGGGGTCGAGGGCGGACGTCGGCTCGTCGAACAGCATGAGCTTCGGCTGCATCGCGAGCGCGCGGGCGATGGCGACGCGCTGCTGCTGGCCGCCCGAGAGCTGGCTGGGGTAGTGCTTCGTCTTGTCGCCGAGCCCGACCCGTTCGAGCAGCCGCTCGGCCTCCGCCTTCGCCTCGGCCTTGCCCACGCCCTTGACCTGGACGGGCGCCTCCATGACGTTCTCGAGGGCCGTCATGTGTGGGAAGAGGTTGAAGCGCTGGAAGACCATGCCGATCTCACGACGCTGCGCGGCGATCTTCCTGTCCGTGAGGCGGTGCAGTTGCCCTCCCTTGTCGGCGTAACCCATGAGGTCGCCGTCGACCCAGATGCGCCCGCCGTCGATCGTCTCGAGCTGGTTGATGCAGCGCAGGAACGTCGTCTTTCCCGAGCCCGACGGGCCGAGCAGCACGACGACCTCGCCGGGGTGGACGTCGAGGTCGATGCCCTTGAGCACCTCGTGCTTGCCGAACGACTTCATGACGTTGACGGCGCGCACGAGTGGCTCATCGGAGCGTGAGGCCACGGGGGCCGTGGTGGCGGACGGTCGCGGCTGGGCGTTGCTCGCCCCGGCGGCGGCGGTGCTCATCAGTGGTCACTTCCGATCGAGGACAGACGTGAGCGGAACCCGCCGGTCGTGGTGCCCTGCGCCCCGAAGCCGCGCGCGAAGCGTCGCTCCAGCCAGCTCTGCAGCAGCATGAGCAGCGTGCAGAGGATGAGGTACCACATGAGGGCGCCGACGTAGCTCGGCATCACCTTGTACGTGTTGTTGGCGACGTTCTGCGCCTGGTTGAACAGTTCGGCGGTGACGGGCACGGCCGTCAGCAGCGACGTGTCCTTGACCATCGAGATGGCCTCGTTGCCGGTCGGCGGCACGATGACGCGCATCGCCTGCGGCAGGATGATGCGGCGCATGGCCTTGCCGTTGCTCATGCCGAGGGCCTGGGCGGCCTCACGCTGACCGTTGTCGACGGACAGGATGCCGGCGCGCGCGATCTCCGCCATGTAGGCGGCTTCGGACAGTCCGAGGCCGATGATGCCGACGGTGATGCCGGAGCTGATCGTCTTGACGTCCAGGGTGTAGAACGTCAGCCCGAGGTCCTTGCCGAACGGCACGCCGAGATCGAGGGTCGGGTAGAGGGTCAGGACGCCGAGACCGAGGATCGTCATGAGGACGTAGCGTGGCACGGCCCGGAAGAACCAGATGTAGACGAACGCCACGCCGCGCAGCACGGGGTTGTCCGACAGGCGCATGATCGCGAGGATGACGCCGAGCACGACGCCCAGGATCATCGACACGATCGTCACGATGATCGTGCCCTTGAGCAGTCCGTCGAGCACGGGCGAGTAGTTCATCACCTTGAGCACGAACGGCCAGTCCCAGGCCTTGTTGGTGACGACGGAGCTGATCATCATCGCGACGAGGACGGCGATGACGGCGAGGGCGACCCATCGGCCGGGATGCCGGACCGGCCGGGCGTCGATGACGCCCGGCCGCTCGGTGGTGGTGGTGTCGGTCATGTCGTTCGCGATCAGGGCTTGGGGTTGACCGGGAACGAGGTGACGGCGCCGTCACCGTTGCTCCAGGCGTCGAGGATCTTCTTGTAGGTGCCGTCCTTGTCGAGGGCCTCAAGGGCCTTCGAGATGGCCTCGGCGAACGCCGTGTTGTCCTTCTTGACGACGATGCCGTACGGGGCCGAGGCGTACTTCGAGCCGACCTTCTCGAGCTTCGCGTCGTTCTTCGCGACGGCCCAGTTGGCGACGGGGGAGTCGGCCGCGAAGCCGTCGACCTTGCCGGCGATGAGGTCGGCGGTCACCTTCGACTGGGCGACCTCGCTGACGATCGTGATCGGCTTCTTGCCCGCGGCGGTGCACTTCTTGTTGCGTGCGGGCAGGTCGTCGGTCTGCTGCACGGTGTCCTTCTGGACGCCGATCGTCAGGCCGCACGCGTTGTCGGGGTCGAGCTTCTTCGGGTTGCCCTTGGCGGTGACCCAGGCGGTGCCCGCGCTGTAGTACTGCACCATGTTCGCGGTCTTGAGGCGCTCGGCGTTGATGGTGAACGAGCTGATCGCCGCCGGGTACTTGCCGGCGTTGACGCCGCCGATGAGGGTGCCGAAGTCGCCGTTCTGGAAGGTGAGCTTGAGACCGAGCTTCGCGGCGACGGCGTTGAGCAGGTCGATGTCCATGCCCTGGATCGTCTTGCCGTCGGCAGCCGTGAACTCGTTCGGGGCGTATGAGGCGTCCGAACCGATCGTCAGGGTGCCCTCTTTGGCGATGGCGGCGGGGACGAGCTTGGCGAGCGAGTCGTCCTTCGTCACCTCGGCGGCCTTGCTCGACGCGCCCGCAGCGCCCGAGGAGGCAGAGCTCTTGGAGTCGTCGAGGGAGTCGGAGCCACAACCCGACAGCAGCAGGGCGGTGGCACTCAGGCCGGCGAGGGCGGGGGCGGTGGTACGACGCATGGGCGGGCCTTTCGGCATGGGGACGGCGCGAGCCGTCGGAGACGATGGCCACAGCATGCCACCGCGCCTCGCCCCGGGCGAGCGACACGACATAAGTATGCGGGATCGTGACCTACGGCCCGCCTCGTGCGCGCGACACCATGCCCGTGCAGCGACCTTGGAGCCGCCTCGTGAGACGTGCGTCACGCGTGATCATGCAGGACGCGGGCCGCTGCGATCAGGCCGAGCGCAACGAGTCGTAGAAGCGCACGCAGTCGTCGTATCGCGGCAGCAGACCCGACGCCTCGGCCTCCGCCAGCGACGGCGCAGCCTCGTCCTTGGGGGACAGCAGCGGTTCGATGTCGTCGGGCAGGGTCAGCCCCACCGTCGTGTCGAGGGGGTTGATGCCGTGCTCGCGCTCGGGGGTGTAAGGCGCGCTGCACAGGTACATCGCCGTCGAATCGTCCTCGAGGGCGCAGAACGCGTGGCCGAGCCCCTCGGCGAGGTAGACCGCCTTGCGTTCGCTCGTGTCGAGCACGACCGATTCCCACTGCCCGAACGTCGGCGACCCGACGCGGATGTCGACGATGAAGTCGATGATCGAGCCCGACAGGACGGTGATGTACTTCGCCTGGCTCGGTGGCACGTCGGCGAAGTGGATGCCGCGCACCGTGCCGCGGCTGCTGACCGAGATGTTCGACTGGACGACGTCCATGCGGTGGCCGAGGTGCTCGGCGAGCTTGTCGCCGCGGAAGCCCTCCATGAACACGCCGCGCCCGTCGGGGAACTGGCGGGGCGTGACGACGTAGGCGCCGTCGATCTTCAGCGGCTGGATGTCCATCACAGGGCCTTGCGGACGGCGGGGGTGATGTGGCCTTCGGCGAGGACGCGGTGCATGTAGGCGCCGTAACCGGACTTGACGAGGGAGTCGGCGAGGGCGGAGAACTGCGCGTCGTCGATCCAGCCCTGACGCCACGCGATCTCCTCGACGCAGCCGACCTTCAGATCCTGCTGCTCCTCGAGGACGTGGACGAACTGCGAGGCGTCCATGAGGCCCTTGAAGGTGCCCGTGTCGAACCACGCGGTGCCGCGCGGCAGCACCGTCACCGTGAGGTTGCCGCGGCGCAGGTACTCGTCGTTGACGCCCGTGATCTCCAGCTCGCCACGCGGGGAGGGCTCGAGGTTCTTCGCGATGTCGACGACGTCGTTGTCGTAGAAGTACAGGCCGGGCACGGCGTAACGCGACTTCGGCTGCTCCGGCTTCTCCTCGATCGAGACGACGTTGCCGTCCGCGTCGAACTCGACGACGCCGTAGGCGCTCGGGTTCGTCACGTGATGAGCGAAGACGTGGCCACCGGTGAGCTCAGCGTGGCCCTGCAGCGCCGTCCCCATGCCGGCGCCGTGGAAGATGTTGTCGCCGAGGACGAGGGCGACCGAGTCGTCGCCGATGAACTCCTCGCCGATGATGAACGCCTGCGCGAGGCCGTCGGGCGAGGGCTGCACGGCGTAGCTGATCTCGACACCCCAGTCGGATCCCTCGCCCAGCAGCCGCTGGAACTGCTTGCTGTCGTGCGGCGTCGTGATGATGAGGATCTCGCGGACTCCGGCCATCATGAGCGTCGAGATCGGGTAGTAGATCATCGGCTTGTCGTACACCGGCATGAGCTGCTTGCTGATGCCCCGTGTGATCGGGTGAAGTCGCGTTCCCGATCCCCCCGCGAGAATGATTCCCTTCATAGGCCTACCTTATGCTGGCAGGGTGCAGATCCTGGTCACCGGCGGAGCCGGCTTCATCGGCGGCAACTTCGTCCACCTGACGGTGAAGGAGCGCCCAGAGGCGCGCATCGTCGTTCTCGACGCCATGACGTATGCGGGCAACGAGAGATCTCTCGACGGGCTGGGGGAGCACGTCGAGCTGGTGCGCGGCGACATCGCCGACGCCGCGCTCGTCGACCGTCTCGTCGCCGCGTCCGACCTCGTCGTCCACTTCGCCGCCGAGTCGCACAACGACAACTCCCTCGCCGAGCCGTGGCCGTTCGTCCAGACCAACATCGTCGGCACCTACACGCTGCTCGAGGCGGCGCGCAAGCACGACGTCCGGTACCACCACATCTCCACCGACGAGGTGTATGGCGACCTCGAGCTCGATGACCCGGAGCGTTTCACCGAGGCGACGGCGTACAACCCGTCGAGCCCGTACAGCTCAACCAAGGCTGGCAGCGACATGCTCGTGCGTGCCTGCGTGCGCAGCTTCGGCGTCAGGGCGACGATCTCGAACTGCTCGAACAACTACGGTCCGCGCCAGCACATCGAGAAGTTCATCCCGCGCCAGATCACTAACCTCATCGACGGCGTGCGCCCCAAGCTCTACGGTGACGGGCTCAACGTGCGCGACTGGATCCACGTCGACGACCACAACGCGGCCGTCTGGGCCATCATCGAGCGCGGGCGCATCGGGGAGACCTACCTCATCGGCGCCGACGGTGAGCTCGACAACAAGACCGTCGTGCAGGCCATCCTCACCGGGATGGGGCGTGACGCCGACGACTTCGACCACGTCACCGATCGGCCCGGCCACGACCGCCGCTACGCGATCGACTCGACGAAGCTGCGCGAGGAACTCGGCTGGAGTCCGCGCTACACGTCGTTCGAGGAGGGCCTGGCCGCGACGATCCAGTGGTATCGCGACAACGAGTCGTGGTGGCGCCCGTTCAAGGACGAGACGGAGGCGAAGTACGCCGATCAGCGGATCGTGCCCACGCCCGTCGACGGGCCGGGAGCCTGAGATGGGGCGCACCTGGCTGGTCCTCGGCGGCACAGGCATGCTCGGTCAGGATCTGGTGGCGCTGCTGCAGCGGCGTGGTGTGACGGTCGTCGCCCTCGGATCGGCGGGGTGCGACATCACCGATCGGGCCGAGGTCGAGCGCGTCGTCGCCGAGCAGGGGCCGGACGTCGTCGTGAACTGTGCCGCGCACACCGCGGTCGATGCCGCCGAGACGGAGGAGGCGGCGGCCTTCGCCCTCAACGCGACGGGTGCCTTCAACGTCGCGCGCGCCGCGCGATCTGCTGCGGCACAGCTCGTGCACGTCTCGACCGACTACGTCTTCGACGGCCGGGGCACGACTCCGTACGACGTCGATCATCCTCAGGACCCGCGCTCGGCCTACGGCCGCACGAAGGCTGCAGGGGAGTGGGCCGTGCGCGCCACGCACCCCGACGCGCTCGTCGTGCGGACCGCCTGGCTCTACGGGGCCCACGGGCCGAACTTCGTCGCGACAATGCTGACGCTGGCCGGCAAGCGCGAGACGCTCGACGTCGTCGCCGACCAGATCGGCCAGCCGACGTGGACGGGTGATCTCGCCGAGACGATCATCGGCCTCGTCGAGCAGGAATGCCCGGGCGGTTTCTACCACGGCACGAGCTCCGGGCAAGGGTCGTGGTTCGACCTCGCCCAGGAGGCCTTCCGCCTCACAGGCCTGGATCCTGAGCGCGTGCGCCCGACGACGTCGGAGGCGTTCCAGCGGCCCGCGCCGAGGCCCGCCTACAGCGTGCTCGCACGCTCACCGCGCGGGCCGAGCATCGGTGACTGGCGTGCACGACTCGCCGCGTCCGGCGTCGTTCAGCAGGAGCGCGCTGCAGAGCGCGCGCGGGCCTGAGGAGCAGGCTCGAGACGACCGCGGTGCGGGGGACGCAGCCGAACGGGAACGAGGGGAATTCGGACGCGTCCGACGAAGGGGAAACAGGGTTTTGTGGGAAAGGCGCCGGCGAGCATGACTGACGGGGCGAGAGGCAGGCGCGACCTGCTCGGCAGGATGCGTGGCAACTGGCGGCGCAACCTGTTCCTGCTGCTGTTTGTCCTCGACCTGGGCGTCATCACACTCGCCGTGGCTGCCGGGTTCTTCGCGCGCTTCGCAATGGCGGAGGCGTCGCTCGACACCGTCCGCTCGCAGGGCAACCTCTACCTCGTCGTCGTGCCCGCCCTCATCCTCGGATGGCAGGCCTCGCTGCTTCTCAATCAGGCGTACAACATGGAGATCATCGCGATCGGCACCGACGAATATCGTCGTGTCGTGCGCGCCACGTTCTTCACGTTCGGCGCGCTCGCGATCGTCCTCGTCCTGCTGCGCTGGCAGGTAGCGCGCGGCTTCCTGGCCGTCGCCCTCCCACTCGGGCTCGTCCTGCTTCTCATCGAACGTCTCCTGGTCCGCCGCTGGGTGCTCGCGCGACGCCGCCGCGCGATGCTCGTCGACGGCGTCGTCGTCGTCGGCTCACCGCATGAGGTGCGCTACGTCGCCGAAGGCATAGCCCGCAACCCGGCTGCGGGCCTAGTAGTGCGCGCCGTCGCGACGGACACGACCGATGCTCCGACGTTCGAGCTCGCCAACGGAGTGGTCGTGCCCCAGGCCGGCGCGATCGCCGACGTCGTCGACGCCGTGCACCGCTACGAGGCCAGCACGATCATCGTCGCCGGCCATAACCGCATCAACCGCAAGCAGCTGCGCGAACTCGGCTGGCAGCTCGAGGACACCACCATCCGTCTCGCCCTCGCCAGCCGCATGACGGACGTCGCAGGCCCCCGCATCCACTGGCACCCCATCGAAGGGTTGCCGCTCATGAGCGTTGAGATGCCCCGCTACAGCGGCGTCAAGTACTCCCTCAAACGGGCCTTCGACCTCGTCATCGCCACCGGGATGGTCGTCCTCGTCGCCCCGATCCTGTTCGCCATCGCCATCGCCGTCCGCCTCGACAGCCCCGGGCCCATCTTCTTCCGCCAGACCCGAGTAGGCGTCAACGGAACGCTGTTCAAGATGACCAAGTTCCGCTCGATGGCCGTCGACGCCGAAGCGCGCCTCGCCGGACTCGAACGACAGAACGACGGCTCCGGCCTACTGTTCAAGATGAAAGACGACCCCCGCACCACCCGCGTCGGCGCCTTCATCCGCCGCTACAGCCTCGACGAACTGCCGCAACTGTTCGACGTCATCGCCGGCAGCATGTCACTCGTCGGACCACGCCCCCCACTGCCCCGCGAGGTCGAAGCCTATGACCACCACGTCCACCGCCGCCTCAACGTCAAACCAGGCATCACTGGACCCTGGCAGGTCGGCGGACGCTCGAACCTCTCCTGGGAAGAATCCGTGCGCAAGGACCTCTACTACGTCGAGAACTGGTCCCTGTCCGGCGACCTCGTCATCATGTTCAAGACCCTCCGCGCCGTCCTCGCGCGCGACGGCGCGTACTGACATTCCCTTGTCTCGCCTTCCGGCCGGCCCCGAAGGGGCCGTCTCGGTGCGGCGAGCCTGCGGGCGATGCCGTCCCGGCCCGAGACGGCACCGGCGCGTCCACGTCCGCTGCCCGCAAGGTTGCCTGCGCAGGGAGCGGTTGGGGACCGAAGGGTCTGCGTCTGCGGTGCGATCGGTTGCCTGCGCAGAGGGCGGTCAGAACGTGGTTGTCGGGACGACGAGCGCCCCACGTCGACGACGTGAGGCGCTCGAAGGTGCGATGAGGGCCGTCAGACGGAGAGCCAGTCCTGCCAACCGGCGTGAAGCACGAGCCACGCCATGAGGCCGTAGCCCGCCTGGCCGGGGTGGTAGCCGTCGCTGGCGGCAAGATCCGACTGCCACTGATCGTGCCCGAGCAGCGGGCGGAAGCAGTCGACATACGTCACGCCACGACGCGCGCAGACGTCTGCGTGCGCGTCGACGAGCACCTCGAGCTTCGCGTTCATCTCCGGGTCGCTCGTGGGCGGCGGGCCGACGACGAACGTCGCGATGCCGTTCGTCGACGCATCGTCGAGGATGTTCGCGAGGTTGAGGCGCGAACGTGCCGTCGTCAGACCCTGCGCGGCGTCGTTCGTGCCGAAGCCGATGACGAGTCGGCGCTCGTTGCAGTTCTTCCACCGCAGCGCCGCCTCACCCCGCCAGCGCGCGAGGACGTCCGAGGAACTGTCGCCGCGCACGCCGAGGTTGTACGTCGTCAGCCTGACGCCCTCGTGCGGCGTACGCGCGACGACCCGCGAGACCCACCCCAGGGCCTTCGGGTCGCCGTAGCCGTTGACGAAGCTGTCGCCGACGAAGACGAGGCCGACACGGCGCTCACCCTCGGCGACGTGGAAATCGGCGCTCGGCCGGAACTCGGGCTCGCTGCCTTCGGTGGGGTAGGACACGCTACGACCGCCTTCACTCACTCGTCATCGTCGTCGTCGAGCCGTGCCAACCATGTGGCGAGGCGCTCGACGGGGATCTCGAACTCCGGGTTGAGGTCGACGAAATGACGCAGCTGCTCCGCGAGCCACTCGAACGTCACGTCTTCTTCGCCGCGGCGCGCCGCGAGCTCCTCGATACCCCGATCCGTGAAATACACGCGCCCAGCTTATCGTCCGTCAGCTCGGTGCCCACCCCGCAGGCGTCGCGCGCCCACGACGAAGCGGTGCCCACCCCGCGTGGGGGAGGGCACCGCTTCATCAGGAACGCACCATCAACGGCTGCTCACGTGAACCTCAGCGCGCGAACGCCTGCTCCATGAGCTCCGCGTTCTGCGCGGCGTGACGCTTGTTGTTGCCGGTCGCGGGCGACGCGGACGCCGGACGCGACACGACGCGCAGACGTCGCGTCTCGCCGTGGCTCTCGAGCAGGTCGGGCAGGTTGAAGTACATGAACGGCCAGGCGCCCTGGTTCTTCGGCTCGTCCTGCACCCACACGATCTCGGCGTTCGGGTACGCCGAGACCGCCTCGGCGATCTCCTTGGCCGGGATCGGCGCGAGCTGCTCGACACGCACGATGGCGGTCGTGTCGTCACCGCGCTTCTCACGTTCCGCCTCGAGGTCGTAGACCACGCGGCTCGAGGCGAGCAGCACCCGCTCGACCTTCGAACCGTCGAGCTGCTTCTGGTCCTTCAGCACCGGCTCGAACTGGCCCGAGGTGAAGTCGGCCGGCGAGCTCGTCGCGGCCTTCACGCGCAGCAGCTGCTTCGGCGTGAAGACGATGAGCGGCTTGCGCGGTCGCGCGTGCGCCTGGCGACGCAGCAGGTGGAAGTACGACGCCGGCGTCGACGGGTAAGCGATCGTCATGTTGTCCTCGGCGAACAGCTGCAGGAAGCGCTCGATGCGCGCCGAGCTGTGGTCCGGACCCTGACCCTCGTAGCCGTGCGGCAGCAGCAGCACGACGGAGCTGCGCTGCGCCCACTTCTGCTCCGAGCTCGAGATGAATTCGTCGATGATGGTCTGCGCACCGTCGACGAAGTCACCGAACTGCGCCTCCCACAGCACGAGCGCGTCGGGACGCTCGACCGAGTAGCCATACTCGAAGCCCATCGCGGCGTACTCGCTGAGCAGCGAGTCGTAGATCCACAGCCACGCCTGGTCATCCGTGAGGTAACGCAGCGGCGTCCACTCGTTGCCGTTCGCCTTGTCGATGAGGACGGCGTGACGCTGCACGAACGTGCCGCGTCGGGTGTCCTGACCGGACAGACGCACCGGCGTGCCGTCCATGAGTAGCGAACCGAACGCGATGAGCTCGCCCATGGCCCAGTCGATGCCGCCGTCCTTGACCATCGCCGTGCGACGCTCGAGCAGCTGCTTGAGCTTCGGGTGCAGCGTGAAGCCCTCCGGCGGGTTCGTCCACACCGCGCCGATGCGCTCGAGAGCGGCCTCGGTGATCGCGGAGGAACGGCCCGAGGAGTAGGCGCTCTTCGCGTCGTCCTCGAGCTGAGCGGACGGGCGCTCGAGGCCGCCGTGGCCCTCGGCGTCGGTGCCCTGGCTGGAATCGGACGAAGCGCTCTGCGCGGCGCTGTCGGCAGCGGCCTTCTTCGTCGCCTCCTTCGTCTCGACGAAGACGCGCTCGAGCTGCTGCTGGTAGTCCTTGAGCAGTTCGTCGGCACGCTCCTGGTCCATGTCGCCGCGGCCGACGAGGGCCTCGGCGTACAGGCGACGCACGGACTTCTTCGCCTCGATCAGCTTGTACATGAGCGGCTGCGTCATCGACGGGTCGTCGCCCTCGTTGTGACCGCGGCGGCGGTAGCACACCATGTCGATGACGACGTCCTTGTTGAACGTCTGGCGGTACTCGAACGCGAGTTCCGCGACGCGGACGCAGGCCTCCGGGTCGTCACCGTTGACGTGGAAGATCGGCGCCTGCACCATGCGCGCGACGTCCGTCGAGTACGTCGATGAACGCGACGAGCTCGGCGCGGTCGTGAAGCCGACCTGGTTGTTGATGACGACGTGGATCGTGCCGCCGGTTCGGTAGCCGCGCAGCTGCGACAGGTTCAACGTCTCGGCGACGATGCCCTGGCCCGCGAACGCGGCGTCGCCGTGGAGCAGGATCGGCAGCACCGTGAACGCCGTGCCGGCGAGGTTGATGCGGTCCTGCTTGGCACGGGCGATGCCCTCGAGCACCGGGTCGACGGCCTCGAGGTGGCTCGGGTTGGCGGCGAGGTAGACCTTCGTGTGGTTGCCCTCATCGGAGACGAACTCGCCCTCGGTGCCGAGGTGGTACTTGACGTCACCGGAGCCCTGCACCGAGTTGGGAGCGGCGGTGCCCTCGAACTCGCGGAAGATCTGGCCGTACGACTTGCCCGCGATGTTGGCGAGCACGTTGAGACGGCCACGGTGCGGCATGCCGATCGCGGCCTCTTCGAGGCCGGCGTCCGCGGCCTCCGACAGGATGCGGTCGAGGATCGCGATGACGGACTCGCCGCCTTCGAGGCTGAAGCGCTTCTGGCCGACGAACTTCGTCTGCAGGAACGTCTCGAACGCCTCGGCCTGGTTGAGCTTGCGCAGGATGCGCTCCTGCTCGTCCGACGTCGGCTTCGAGTACGTCTTCTCCAGCTTGTTCTGCATCCAGGCCCGCTCCTCGGGGTTCTGGATGTGCATGTACTCGACGCCGACCGTGCGGCAGTACGAGTCACGCAGGATGCCGAGGATCTTGCGCAGCTTGAGGAAGTTGGCGCCGCCGAAACCGCCCGTGGCGAACGTGCGGTCGAGATCCCACAGCGTCAGGCCGTGGCTCGTGACGTCGAGGTCGGGGTGACGACGCTGCTTGTACTCGAGCGGGTCGGTGTCGGCCATGAGGTGACCGCGCACGCGGTAGGCGTGGATGAGCTCCTGCACGCGCGCGACCTTGTTGATGTCGTCGTCGTGGTTGGCGGAGATGTCCTGCACCCAGCGCACCGGCTCGTAGGGGATGCGCAGCGACTCGAAGATCTCGTCGTAGAAGTTGTTCTCACCGAGCAGCAGCTGGTGGATCTGACGCAGGAACTCCCCGGACGTCGCACCTTGGATGATGCGGTGGTCGTAGGTCGAGGTGATCGTCAGGATCTTGCTGACGGCGTTACGGTTGAGCGTCTCCTCGCTCGCGCCCTGCCACTCGGCGGGGTAGTCGAGCGCGCCGACACCGATGATGGCGCCCGCGCCCTTCATCAGACGCGGCACCGAGTGCACCGTGCCGATGCCCCCGGGGTTGGTCAGCGAGATCGTCGTGCCCGCGTAGTCCTCGAGCGTCAGCTTGTTGTTGCGCGCCTTCTTGACCATCTCTTCGTACGCGGCCCAGAACTGCGCGAACGTCATCGCCTCGGCGCCCTTGATCGACGGCACGACGAGCGTGCGCGAACCGTCGGGCTTCTGCAGGTCGATGGCGAGGCCGAAGTTGATGTGCCCCGGCTGGTGCAGGACGGGCTTGCCCTTCTCGTCGACCGAGAGGGAAGCGTTCATCTCCGGCATGACGCGCAGCGCCTTGATGATGGCGTAGCCGATGATGTGGGTGAAGCTCACCTTGCCGCCGCGGCCGCGGGCGAGGTTCGAGTTGATGACGATGCGGTTGTCGATCAGCGCCTTCGCAGGGACGGCGCGGACCGACGTCGCGGTCGGGACCTCGATCGAGGCCTCCATGTTCTGCACGATCTTGGCGGCGATGCCCTTGAGCGGGGTGTCCTTGTCGTCCGCCGCCGGCACGTCACCGAGGGCGCCGTCGCCCTGGTCGCGCGGCGTCGGCAGCGGTGTGTGGCCCTCGGCCTGCTTCGGGTCGAGCTTCTGCGGCTCGCTCTCGGCGGTGCGCGTCGGCTCGGCGGCCTGCTGTGCAGGCGCCTCCTGCTGGTCGCGCGGTGCCTCGGCGGCCATCGGCTTCTCGGTTCGGGGAGCGGCCTTCGCGCCCGAGCCCGACGTGGACGTGGAGGCCGGCGCCGAGGAGTTCGACGAGCCCGGCTGATAGGTCGCGAAGAACTCCTGCCATGCGGCATCCACGGAGTTCTTGTCCTTGCTGTACTGCTCGAAGAGTTCCTCGACGAGCCACTCGTTCGCGCCGAAGTCGTCGTGCTCAGAGCTGGGGGACTGGGATGACACGCAGATGCGCCTCTTTCATTCGCGTCGATTCACGTACACGTGCGGGAGGCGTCCCGTTGCCCCCGCCATGACGCGGCGCGTGGCCGTGTCAGGCAGGAGCGAGGTGAACCACTCCACTGCCGTGTGGTACACGGCATACGTTGCCACCCTATCGCTCCCGCGCCGCCGCCGCGAGAGGCGGTCGGTGGTGAGGTGGCCCACCCCGGCGCGAGACTGCGCGGGCCTCGCCGGTCGAGGCCAGCCCGGGAGGTGGAACGAGCCCGGTGAACGGCTGCGCCCGTGGTAATTTCACTGCGTCATGACGCAGTGGATATTGATCCTCCTCGGAGTTGTCCTCACGCTCGGAACGGCACTGTTCGTCGCCACCGAGTTCTCTCTCGTCGCGCTGGATCGTCACTCCGTCCAGCGCGCCATCGACGACGGCGACGAACGCGCCCGCCCCGTCCTCGCCTCGCTGCGCGGGCTGTCGACGCAGCTGTCGGCCGCGCAGGTCGGCATCACCCTCACGACGCTGATCCTCGGCTTCATCGTCGAACCCAGCGTCGGTGCGTTGCTGCGCACCCCGTTGGCGGCCATCGGCGTCACCGGCGGCGCGGCCTCGGCGACCTCGACCGTCCTCGCGATGGTTCTCGCCTCCGCCTTCTCGATGATCTTCGGTGAACTCGTCCCGCAGTTCCTTGGTATCTCCGCGCCTCTTCGCGTCGCCAAGATCGTCGCGCGGCCCGTACAGGTGTTCGCCGCCCTCTTCAAGCCGCTCATCGTCGTGCTCAACGGATCGGCGAACCTGCTGCTGCGCTCCATGGGCATCGAACCGCAGGAGGAACTGTCCGCCGCCCGCACGCCGCAGGAGCTGAGCTCCATGGTGCGTCGCAGCGCCGAGGCCGGCACGATCGAGGAGGGCACCGCGCACCTGCTGACGCGCTCGCTCAACTTCGGTGAGCGCACCGCGTCCGACGTCATGAGCCCGCGCGTGCGCTGCGAGGCCGTCGATCGCGACGCGACGGCGGATGACGTCGTCCGGCTAGCGAGGTCGACGGGCCACTCGCGCTTCCCGGTGCTGGGGGAGGACTGGGACGACGTCCACGGTGTCGTCCACGTCAAGAAGGCCATCGCCGTGCCCGTCGAACGCCGCGGCGATGTGCCCGTCACCGCTCTCATGGTCAAGCCGACTTTCGTGCCCGAGACGATCACGCTCGAACCGCTGCTCGTGCTCCTGCGTGGCGCGGGGCTGCAGCTCGCCATCGTCATCGATGAGTACTCCGGAACCTCGGGCCTGGTGTCGCTCGAGGACGTCATCGAAGAGATCGTCGGTGAGGTCAGCGACGAGCACGACAAGCTGCACGACGCGAGCCGTCACCTGCCCGACGGGTCCTGGACGGTGCCCGGGCTGTGGCGCCCCGACGAGGTCGTCGATCGCATCGGCGCGCCCGTGCCCGACGATCGCGCCTACGAGACGCTCGGTGGTTACGTCATGCAACAGGTCGGCCGCATTCCCGAGGTCGGGGACGAACTCATGCTGCCGGGATGGCGCCTGCGCGTCGTGTCGATGGACGGCCGGCGCGTCAACCGCGTCCGGTTCACCCCGGCGGTGCAGGGGCAGTCGATGGACGATGTCATCGGCGGCGCAACCCGGGCCGGTGAGGCCCGATGATGCTCTGGATCTCGCTCCTGCTGCTGCTCGGCAACGCGTTCTTCGTGGGCGCCGAGTTCGCCGTCATGGCAGCGCGGCGCTCGCAGCTCGAACCGATGGCCGCGGAGGGCTCGAAGCGCGCCTCTGCGGCGTTGGAGGCCCTCGAGAACGTCGCCTCGCTGCTCGCCTGCGCGCAGCTCGGCATCACGGTCTGCTCGGTGCTGCTGGGTGCCGTCGCCGAGGACGCGGTGCACCACCTCATCGCCGGCCCCCTCGAGGCGACGGGCATGCCGGACGGGCTGACGCACGTCGTCAGCCTGCTGCTCGCGCTGCTCATCGTCGCGTACTTCCACGTCGTGCTCGGTGAGATGGTGCCGAAGAACCTCGCCATCGCCGGGCCCGACCGGGCAGCGTTGCTGCTCGCGCCCGCACTGCTGTGGGTGACGAAGGCGATCCGCCCGCTCGTCACGGTGCTCGAGAACGTCAGCAAGGCCATCGTGCGACGCATGGGCATCGAACCGCAGGACGAGGCGGCCTCGACGTTCTCGACCGAGGAGGTCGAGATGATCGTCGAGGAGTCGCACCGAGAGGGTCTGCTCGAGTCGGGGCAGGAGCGCCGCGTGCGTGAGGCGCTGGAGTTCACCGACAAGGTCGCGAGCGACGTGGCCGTGCCGCTCGACTCGCTCGTCACGCTCTCGTTGGGCGCGACGCCCGCCGATGTCGACGCGATGGTCGCCAAGCACGGGTTCTCGCGCTTCCCGGTCATGACGACGTCGGGGGAGCTGCGCGGTTACATCCACCTCAAGGACGTGCTGTACGCGCAGGACGAGGCGTACACCGAGCCTGTTCCGCCGCGCCGCATCCGGCTGCTCGCGACGGTGCGTCCCGGGGACGAGGTCGAGGACGTGCTCGTCACGATGCAGAACTCGGGCGCGCACCTCGCGCGCGTCGTCGGTGACGACGGGCGCACGAGCGGTGTCGTGTTCCTCGAGGACGTGCTCGAGGAACTCGTCGGCGAGGTCGCGGACGCGACGCAGCGCTTCGACGCGCGCGCGTTGGCCGGAGCGTCGCGGGCCGAGTCGGCGTCGGTCGTCCGGGCTGACCAGGCGCGCCCGCGCGCGTGATGGTGCCCGCCGTCGCCGGGAACTGCTGGTAAGGTTTCGTCTCGCGCTCCTGGAGCGCATGCCCCCTTAGCTCAGGGGATAGAGCACCGCCCTCCGGAGGCGGGAGCGCAGGTTCGAATCCTGCAGGGGGCACAAGACGAACGGAGGCCCGATCCATCCGCGCGAAGCGCGGCCGGATCGGGCCTCCGTTCGTCTTGTATCAAGCTCGAAGGATTCGGGAGGACGACGAGCGTAGCGAGGAGGGCGGGTCCTGCAGGGGGCGTTGTCGCGGCCTGCGATCAAGCCGGCGTGGCATACCCTGGCCCGGTGATGTCGGCAGATCCTTGGGTAGCGCTGGATCGCGACGTCGGGGTGTCTGTCTTTTTTTCCGTGGATGCCGACGGGCGGGTCGTCACCCCTGCGCCGCGTGTCGCGGCGTCGCGTGAGCGCTCCGCCACCGATCGAGATGACTTGGGCAGGGCTCAGCGGATCGCCGCACTCATCACCGCGCACCTGGGGCTATCGGCTGTGGCTCGACCCTCTGGCGGAAACGTCGAGGTCGACCTGTCGTCGGACGGGTGGCTCGGTCGCTGCGGGGCCGAGACGGGCATCATCGCCGGCGCGGCCACAGACGTCCGCCGCGCCCGCCCGCCGCTGCGCTCCTTCGGCCAGAGCCTCACCTGGGACGCCGTCGCACAGGACATCGGCCTCGACGCGCTCGTGTGGGCGTCGCTGCTCAGTGCGTCCAAGACGCCACCGCTGACGTTGGGGCAGCGCCTCGACGACCTGTCGAGCCGCCGCGACGCGAACCCCCTCGCTCGTGCCCGCCGTGCCCAGGCAGCCGCGATGAGACGGCTCGAGGCCGCGACCGGACTGCTCGACAGCGGCGCCCTTGACGCCGACACCTTCGACGTAGAGCCCCTGGCCTACGGAGACGGCGCCGACACCCCGGCCCGCGACGACCTCGCCGTCGACGGTTCTGCCGCTCTCTCTCGTTCGCCGGACGGTGGGGACCACGTCACCCCCGCACCGTTGCGGGTGGCTGTTTTCCTCACCTCGCGGGCGTTTCACGACGCGGCGCGCACCGGCCGCACCCGTCCTGCGTTGCTCGCGATCGACGATCTGGCGGTGGGGATGCTGCGTCACGTCGAGGCTGCGCCCGTCACGCGGACGGATGTGCCCGCGCTGAGCGCGGCCCGTAGCATCGTGCGAGAAACCCTGGATGCTGCCGGCGTCGCAGCGCCCGTGCCGTACTGAACGCGTCGATCCTCGATGCGGCCGGCGGCAGTGGGCGTGCGATCGCTGCGGGTCCGATCCGCGCGCAGCGGGGGCTGCCGGGCCGTCTCGGCGCAGCGCCGTCCCCCTCGCGAGAAGGCAGCAAGGAGACCACGTGAGCGTCAGGTCGGCCGCCCCCACGGGCGCCCTCGAGCAGATCGTGTGGCCGCGCACCGCGCGCCGCCGTGATGACGGCGTCGTCGAGATCGCCGGCATCGGCCTCGACGAGATCGCCGAACGCTTCGGCACGCCGGCGTACGTCATCGACGAGGCCGACGTCCGCAGCCGAGCCCGTGCCTACCGTGAGGCGTTCGCGCGTGCGTTCGCGGCCATCGGCACCCAGGCGGACGTGTACTACGCGGGCAAGGCGTTCCTGTCGTCGCACGTCGCGCAGTGGGTCACCGAGGAGGGGCTGCGCCTCGACGTCTGCTCGGGGGGTGAGCTCGCGATCGCGAAGAAGGCGGGCGTGCCGGGCGAGAACATCGGCATGCACGGCAACAACAAGGGCGTCGCCGAGATCGACGACGCCCTCGCGTACGGCGTCGGGCGCATCGTCGTCGACTCGTTCGAGGAGATCGACCGCGTCGCCGACGCCGCTGCGCGCCACCACATCACGGCGCCTGTCATGATCCGCGTCAAGCTCGGCGTCGAGGCGCACACTCACGAGTTCATCGCGACGGCGCACGAGGACCAGAAGTTCGGTTTCTCCGCCGCCGACGGCCAGATCGGTGACGCCGTCGCCCGCGTCCTCGCCCGCCCGGAGCTTCACCTGCTCGGCTTCCACAGCCACATCGGCAGCCAGATCTTCGAGTCCGCCGGCTTCAAGGAGGCCGCGACGCGCCTCATCGCCCTGCAGTTGCAGGTCGCGAAGGAGCACGGCGTCGAACTGCCGGAGCTCGACCTCGGCGGCGGTTTCGGCATCGCCTACCTGCCCAGCGACGCACCGCTCGACCCCGCCGAGATGGCGACGCAGCTCGCCGGCATCGTGCGCGAGGCGTGCCAGAACGCCGACGTCCCGGTGCCGCGCGTCTCGATCGAGCCGGGCCGCAGCATCGTCGGCCCCGGCGGCGTGACGCTCTACCGCGTCGGCACGGTGAAGCTCGTTCAGGCGAGCGACGACCTCGTGCGCACGTACGTCAGCGTCGACGGTGGCATGAGCGACAACGCGCGCCCCGCGCTCTACCAGGCCGACTATCACGCGGCGCTCGCGAACCGCGGCGGCAGCGACGAGCTGACGCCGACCCGCGTCGTCGGCAAGCACTGTGAGAGCGGCGACGTCGTCGTGCGCGACATCGACTTCCCGTCCGACACCCGTGACGGCGACCTCGTCGTCGTCGCCGCGACCGGCGCCTACTGTCGTGCGCTGGCCTCGCAGTACAACCACGTCCCGCGCCCACCCGTCATCGCGGTCGCGGACGGCGACGCTCGCGTGCTGCTGCGCCGCGAGACGATCGACGACCTGCTCGCCCTCGAAGGGGAATGACATGACCACCACCGCATTCGCCATGCCGTCCGACTCGACGACCCCGCGCGAGCCGATCACGATCGCGCTGCTCGGCAGCGGCGTCGTCGGCACGTCCGTCGCCCGCGAGCTGACCCAGAACGCCGCCGATTTCGAGGCCCGTATCGGTGCGCCGCTGCAGATCGTCGGCGTCGCGGTGCGCGACACGCGCAAGGACCGCTCGGAGACGGGCCTGCCGGCCGACGCCTTCACGACGGACGCGCAGGCGCTCGTCGACGGTGCCGACATCGTCGTCGAGCTCATGGGTGGTGACGAGCCCGCCAAGAGCCTCATCACGCGCGCTCTGAGCAACGGCTCGAGCGTCGTCACGGCCAACAAGGCCCTGCTCGGCAGCGATGGCCCGGAGCTGTACCAGCTCGCGATGGATCACGGCGTCGACCTGTCCTACGAGGCCGCCGTCGCGGGCGCCATCCCGCTCATCCGTCCGTTGCGCGAGTCGCTCGCGGGCGATGGGGTGACGAAGGTGCTCGGCATCGTCAACGGCACGACGAACTTCATCCTCGACAAGATGCACCGCACCGGCGCCGACCTGCGGGACGTGCTCGCCGAGGCGCAGGAGCTCGGTTACGCCGAGGCGGACCCGACGGCCGACGTCGAGGGTTACGACGCGCAGGCGAAGGCCGCCATCCTCGCCTCCCTCGCGTTCCACACGCGCGTGCGCACGAGTGACGTGCACGTCGAGGGCATCATGAACATCACGGCGGAGGACATCACCGCCGCACGCCGCGCGGGCTGCGTCATCAAGCTGCTCGCGATCGCCGAGAAGGTCGAACGCGGCGAGGCAGACGGGGGAGCGGGCGTCAACGTCCGCGTCCACCCCGTCCTGCTGTCGCGCTCGCACCCGCTCGCGAGCGTGCATGAAGCTTTCAACGCGGTCTTCGTCGAGACGAAGCTCGCCGGGGAGCTGATGTTCTACGGCCGCGGGGCGGGCGGCGACCCGACGGCGTCAGCCGTCCTCGGCGACATCGTCCAGGCCGCGCACCACCGCGTCACCGGCGGGCGCGGTTCGGGGGAATCGGCCTATGCCGACCTGCCGATCCTGCCGATCGGCGAATCCCTGACGCGTTACGTCGTGCGCGTCGAGGTCGCCGACGAACCGGGCGTTCTCGGGCGCGTGACGAGCGCGTTCGGCGAGCATGGCGTCTCCATCGAGAGCATGCGCCAGGGCGTGCGCCGCTCCGAGGATGGCCTCGCCTCCCTCACCTTCATGACCCACCAGGCACCGGAGGCCGCGCTCGCGGCCACGGTCGACTCGATCAAGAAGCTCGCGGACGTCGACTGCGTCTCGTCCGTGCTTCGCGCAGAAGGAAACTGACATGGCTCACCTGTGGCGCGGCGTCATCACCGAGTACGCCGAACGACTTCCGATGCTCGACGGTGCTCCCGTCGTCACGCTCGGGGAGGGCGGCACTCCGCTCATCCCGGCGGAGAAGCTGAGCGAGCGGGTCGGTGCGCGCGTGTTCGTCAAGTACGAGGGCCTCAACCCGACCGGTTCGTTCAAGGACCGCGGCATGACGACGGCGATGTCGATGGCCGCGAAGAACGGCGCGAAGGCCGTCATCTGTGCCTCCACGGGCAACACGTCCGCCTCCGCCGCGGCCTACGCGACGAAGGCCGGCATGACGTGCGCCGTCCTCGTGCCCGACGGCAAGATCGCGATGGGCAAGCTCAGCCAGGCTATCGCGCACGGCGCGCAGCTGCTGCAGGTCGACGGCAACTTCGACAACTGCCTCGACGTCGCGCGCAAGCTTGCCGAGAGCTACCCCGTAGAGCTCGTCAACTCCGTCAACCCGGCCCGCATCGAGGGCCAGAAGACGGCCAGCTTCGAGATCGTCGACGCGCTCGGCGACGCGCCCGACATCCATGTCCTGCCCGTCGGCAACGCCGGCAACATCACGGGTTATTGGAAGGGCTACCGCGAGTACGCGGCGCCGTTCACGACCGCCAACGGCCGCGAGCTCGCCGCCGTCGCGACGAAGACCCCGGCGATGTGGGGCTTCCAGGCCGAGGGCGCCGCGCCGCTCGTCGCGGGCCACCCGTTCGACGAGCCGGAGACGATCGCAACGGCCATCCGCATCGGCAACCCCGCATCGTGGAGGCAGGCCGAGCAGGCCCGCGACGACTCGGGCGGCGTCATCGACGCCGTCAGCGACGACGAGATCCTCGCCGCGCACCGCATCCTGTCGAGCGAGGAGGGCATCTTCGTCGAACCGGCGTCGGCCGCCTCGATCGCCGGGTTGCTCAAGATGAGTGACGCGGGCCGCGTGCCCGCGGGCGCGACGATCGTCTGCACCGTCACCGGGCACGGCCTGAAGGATCCGCAGTGGGCCCTGCGCGGCGCCGACGGCGACGACATCCAGCCCGAGCGCGTCTCCGCCGACGCCTACTCCGTGGCGCGCGCGCTCGGCCTCGACGCCTGACGATGGCCCGTTCGCTCAGCGCCTCCCGCCTCCGGCCGAGCCGCACGCCTCAGGTCGGGTCGACGGCGCACGTTCGCGTGCCCGCGAGCACGGCGAACCTCGGGCCGGGTTTCGACTCGATCGGCATGGCCCTCGACGTCTGGGACGACGCGCGCGCCGAGGTGACGGACGGCGGCCTCGTCGTCGACGCGCGCGGCAGCGGCGCCGGTGAGGTGCCGCTCGACGGCTCGCACCTTGTCGTGCGCTCGATGGGGGCGGCATGGGAAGCGCTCGACGTCGCGCCGCCCGCAGGGCTGGAGCTGAGGTACACAGGCGCCGTGCCGCACTCGCGCGGCCTGGGCAGTTCGGCGACGGCGATCGTCGCGGGCGTCGCGCTCGCGACGGCGCTCGCCGGGCACGATCTCGACGACGCCGCGACGCTCGCGTTCGTCAATGACGTCGCCTCGAGCATCGAGGGCCACCCCGACAACGCGTCGGCCTCCGTCTACGGCAGCGTGACGGTGAGCTGGGCCGACGTGCTCGAGGGCCCCGACGCGCCGCGCGACTGGCACACCGCCGTCCTGCGCCCGCACCCCGATGTCGTGCCCGTCGTCATCGTCCCGGCGCAGCGCCTGTCGACGGCGACGGCTCGCACCGCGTTGCCCGAGAGCGTCCCGCTCGCCGTGGCAGCGCGCAATTCGGGGCGCGCAGCGCTGCTGGCTCACGCGATCACCACCGAGCCGTCGCTACTCATGCCCGCGACGCTCGATGCCCTGCACCAGGAGCAGCGCCGTTCGGCCTACCCGGATTCGATGGCGCTCGTCGACGCGCTGCGTGACGCCGGCGTCCCCGCCGTCATCTCGGGCGCGGGTCCGACGGTGCTCGCGCTGGCATCACGTTTCGCCCTGAGCGCGGTGCACGATGTCGCTGGGGGCGGCGAGGTGCTCGAACTGAGCGTTCCGACGCGCGGAATCACCCCCATGTCGCGCTGATCCGCCGCCGGGTGTACCGTTTTGGTGCACCCGGGTGGTGCTCGAGTTCGACCATGCCACACGACGCGACGCTGTCGTCGCGCCAGGCCCGTGACCTCTGGGTCACCGTTCTCGCCTCAGCCTCGCTGCAGGTCATCATTCGCTTCCAGGTGCGCTGTTCCCGTCTGTGCTGTCATTCCGACGGCGGGAACCAGGGGTCTGATCTGAACGGCCCCTGAACTTCATCCCGCCCGCGCTCTTCGTCGCGGGCCGAACGAGGGGGAAGGAACCTTCGTGTCAGAACAACCGTCTGCGCCCGCCCCGGCCCAGAGCAGCCCGCGCGGAGCGCTCTCCGCGATGCGTCTCGACGAACTCAAGCAGCTCGCGCAGAGCATGGGCATTCCCGGCATCTCCAAGATGCGCAAGGTCGACCTCGTGACGGCGATCCGCGCCGCGCGCGCCGAGGCCAACGGTGTCGGCGGCAGCCGCGCCAAGGCCGCGGGCGTCACCTCGACCGCTCCGACGGCCCGTCGCGCCACGAGCGAGCAGGCCGAGGCTGCGCCGTCTGCCACCGAGGCGCCCCGCCGTGAGCAGGGCGACGCTCCGGCGCCGCAGGATGACGAGCCCGGCCGCGCCACTCGTGACGCCGGCGCCCGCGAAGGCGACGCTGCCTCCCGCGAGGGTGAGCGTTCCACGCGCGACGAACAGGAGCAGCCGCGCGAGCAGCGCACCCGTCGTGGCCGCCGCGGTGGCGAGGAGCGCAAGCGCGCCTCCGAGAACTCAGGTTCCGACCAGGGCGACGCTCAGCGTGAAGGTGCCGCGCAGGACACCGGCTCCGAGAACGACGCCGATGGCAAGACCGTCGATGGCAAGAACGTCGACGCCAAGGACGACGCCTCGAACGGCGAGAGCCGTGGCCGTCGTGACGGCGAACGCGACGAGCGTCGTCAGCGCCGCGAGAACGGCTCGAACGAGCCCTCCGGTGACAAGAACTCCGACGGCGACGTTCGCCGCGAGCGTCGCGACAACAGCGACAGCGCCTCGGGCGAGAACGGCCGCGACAAGCGCGACAACCGCGACTCCGGCAACAACAGCGGCAACGGCGGCTCCAACCGTCGCGAGCGCAACAACGAGCGCAACCACAACAACGATGACGACGAGCGCGGTGGCCGTCGTCGCCGTCAGCGCGGCCGCGACCGCGACCGCGACCGGGGCGAGCGCGGCAACAACCGTCGCGGGCGCAACCGCGACTACGACGACGACGCTCCCGAGGTGCGCGAGGACGACGTCCTCATCCCCGTCGCGGGCATCGTCGACGTCCTCGACAACTACGCCTTCGTGCGCACGACCGGTTACCTCGCCGGCCCGACGGACGTCTACGTCCCGATGAACATCGTGAAGAAGAACGGGCTGCGCAAGGGTGACGCCGTCACCGGCGCGGTGCGTGCGCTGCGCGAGGGTGAGCAGTTGCCGGCGCGTCAGAAGTTCAACGCGCTCGTGCGTCTCGACTCCGTCAACGGCATGACGGTGGAGCAGGCGAAGAAGCGTGTCGAGTTCGGCAAGCTGACGCCGCTGTACCCGCAGGAGCGCCTGCGTCTCGAGACGACCCCGAACGTGCTGACGACTCGCATGATCGACCTCGTCTCGCCTGTCGGCAAGGGCCAGCGTGGCCTCATCGTCGCCCCGGCGAAGGCGGGCAAGACGATGGTCATGCAGTCGATCGCCAACGCGATCACGACGAACAACCCCGAGTGCCACCTCATGGTCGTCCTCGTCGACGAGCGTCCCGAAGAGGTCACAGACATGCAGCGCGCGGTCAAGGGTGAGGTCATCGCCTCCACCTTCGACCGTCCGGCGACGGACCACACGACGGTCGCGGAGCTCGCCATCGAGCGTGCCAAGCGCCTCGTCGAGATGGGCCATGACGTCGTCGTGCTGCTCGACTCGATCACGAAGCTCGGGCGTGCCTACAACCTCGCCGCCCCGGCGAGCGGTCGCATCCTGTCCGGTGGTGTCGACTCGGCCGCGCTGTACCCGCCGAAGAAGTTCTTCGGTGCGGCGCGCAACATCGAGAACGGCGGCTCGTTGACGATCCTCGCGACGGCTCTCGTCGAGACGGGTTCGAAGATGGACGAGGTCATCTTCGAGGAGTTCAAGGGCACCGGCAACATGGAGCTCAAGCTCGACCGTCAGCTCGCGAACCGCCGCATCTTCCCGGCCGTCGACGTCAACAACTCGTCGACGCGTCGCGAGGAGATCCTGCTGTCGGGCGAAGAGCTCAAGATCATGTGGAAGCTGCGTCGCGTGCTCGCCGCCCTCGACCAGCAGCAGGCTGTCGAACTGCTCATCGACCGCCTCAAGAAGACGAAGAGCAACGTCGAGTTCCTCATGCAGGTGCAGCAGACGTCGAACATCAAGCTCGACGACGAGGACAACTGATCCACGTCTGAAGGCGCCTGACGACGTCACCGGACGACGTCACCTGACGACGCCCCCGAGACCCGACGCCCCTGCGGCGAGTGGTCACGGGGGCGCTCGTGTCGGGCGGGGTGGCGGCGGGAATGATTCGTCCCACCTCGATGTTTTGAACCATGTCAGGCGATCTGGCAAGATTGTTTGTTGGCTTCCGGTTCACGTCCACCATCCCGGTGATGACGACCCGGCGGCATCCTCAACAGCTAGGAGAACCCCGTGAAGAAGAACCTTCACCCCGAGTACACCGCCACGACGGTGTCCTGCACCTGCGGCAACACGTTCGAGACGCGCAGCACGTCGAAGAGCGACAAGATGAACGTCGAAGTGTGCTCCAACTGCCACCCCTTCTACACCGGCAAGCAGAAGCTCATGGACACGGGTGGTCGTGTCGCCCGCTTCCAGGCTCGCTACGGCAAGAAGGACGCCAAGTAGTCTTCGCACCGCGCCGACCCCAGCCCATCAGGGCGGGGTCGGCGTTTTGCATCCCCGTGGACGCCGCCTGCCGGCGCTGCGCCCCCATCACCTCAGTCCGCGAGGAGCGTCATGCTTGATTCCGCCGCCACGATCGTCGCCGAGTACGACGATCTCGAGAAGCAGCTGGCCGAACCGGCGACGCATGCGGACCCGACGCTGATGCGCCGCCTCAACAAGCGTTACGCGGCCCTCGCACCGACCGTCGCCGCTTATCACGCTTGGAAGCGCGCGCAGGACGACCTCGGTGCGGCAGAAGAGCTGGCCGACGAGGACGCCGCGTTCGCCGCGGAGCTGCCGGCGTTGCAGACCCATCTGGATGCGAGCGCCGACAAACTGCGCACGCTCCTGCTGCCGCGCGACGAGGACGATGAGCGCGACGTCGTCCTCGAGGTCAAGGCCGGCGAGGGCGGCGCCGAGTCGGCGCTGTTCGCCGGCGACCTCGTCCGCATGTACCTGCGTTACGCGGAACGCCGCGGTTGGAAGGCCGAGATTGCCGACGCGACCGACGCCGATCTCGGCGGGTACAAAGACGCCCGCATCACGGTCCGCGCGAAGGGGCTGCCCGAACCGGGCGAGGCCCCGTGGGCGCGCCTCAAGTACGAAGGCGGCGTGCACCGCGTGCAGCGCGTGCCCGTCACCGAGAGTCAGGGCCGCATCCACACGAGCGCGGCGGGCGTCCTCGTCATGCCGGATCTCGACGAGGACGACGACGAGATCGAGTTCGGCCCGAACGACCTCAAGATCGACGTCTATCGCAGCTCCGGCCCGGGTGGGCAGAGTGTCAACACGACCGACTCGGCCGTGCGCATCACCCACCTGCCGACGGGTGTCGTCGTCAGCTGCCAGAACGAGAAGTCGCAGCTGCAGAACAAGGAGTCCGCGCTGCGCGTGCTCAAGGCGCGGCTGCGTCAGATGGAGATCGAGCGCAAGGAAGCGGAGGCCTCGGCCGCGCGCAAGTCGCAGGTGCGCACGGTCGACCGCAGTGAGCGCATCCGCACGTACAACTTCCCCGAGAACCGGATCGCAGATCACCGCACGGGCTACAAGTCGTACAACCTCGACGCGGTGCTCGACGGCGATCTCGACGCTGTCGTCCAGTCGGCGCTCGACGCCGACGAGGCGGCGCGTCTCGCAGCAGTGGGGGAGTCGGGGGCGTGACGGCGTTGCGCACGACGCTGCGTCGTGCTGCGGCGCGGCTCGCGGACGCCGGCATCGAATCCGCGGATCGTGATGCGGCGCTGCTGCTCGCTCATGTTCTCGGGTGCGAGCTGGGCGAGGTGCGCCGTCGCGAGGTGCTCGGCCACGAGCTCAACGACGAGGACATGGCCCGCTTCGAGGCGCTCATCGACGAACGCGCACGGCGTGTTCCGCTGCAGCACCTGACGGGTCGGGCGCCTTTCCGCAGCCTGGAGTTGCGTGTCGGCCCTGGCGTGTTCGTGCCGCGCCCCGAGACGGAGATGCTCGTCGATGCCGCCCTCGAGGCGGCCCCGCACGGGGGGCGCATCGTCGATCTGTGTACCGGATCGGGCGCCATCGCCCTGGCGATCAAGGCCGAGCGTCCCGACCTCGAGGTCTACGCCGTCGAGCTCTCCGAAGAAGCGGCGGCGTGGGCAGCGTTGAACTGCAAGCAGATTGGCCTCACTGTCAACTTGAGCGTTGAGGATGCGCGCCAGGCTCTACCTGAGCTCGAGGGTAGTTTCGACGTCGTCGTGAGCAACCCGCCGTACGTGCCCACCGGCATGGTGCCGATCGACCCCGAGGTTGCCGAGCACGACCCTGAGATTGCGCTGTACGGCGGTAGCGAGGACGGCCTTCGCTTTCCGCTCGAGATCGCCGAACGCGCCGCGCACCTGCTGAAGCCCGGCGGTCTGCTCGTCATGGAGCATGCAGACGCCCAGGGCGAATCCCTGCCCGAGGCGCTGCTCGATCGGCGTGGTTTCGAGTGGGCGCGGGACGAGGCCGACCTCGCCGGCAAGCCCCGCATGACGCTGGCCCGCCGTGAGGGCGGTTCGCGCTTCGAGGTGCCCACAAGCCCCGCAGAACGCCCGGTGAGGCGCCGCGCGACCGTCAGGCTGCTCGTGCTCGACCACGTCGGCGACGTGCTCCTCTACGAGGATTCCGACCAGGGCCTCACCCCGCCCGCGACGTGGTGGTCGACCCCGGGTGGCGGCATCGACCCCGGAGAGAGCGAACGCGACGCCGCGGTGCGTGAGTTGTTCGAGGAGACCGGTTTGCAGGTCGAGGCCGATGCCTTCGTCGGGCCGATCGCGCGGCGCCGCGTCGTCCACGGGTACTCCGATTCGGTCGTGCGTCAGGACGACGTGTTCTACGCCGTGCGCACGACACGCTTCGAGCCCGACCCGGGGGCGCTCACGCCCGAGGAGCAGGTGACGATGCAGCGCTGGCGCTGGTGGTCGGTTCGCGACCTCGAGACGACGAGCGAACGAGTGTGGCCGCGCGAGCTCGCGGCCCTCGTCAGCGCCCGGGCGACGCCGGACGCGACAGCGGGTAGCGCCACGTCTGTCGACGAACTGCAGCCCGACGACACCGTCGCACTCGACGACGTCGAGGAGTCGACCGTCCCCGTCGCCCTCGGCCACCGCTGAGGCACACACCGCGAGGTCGGCGTCAGGGCCTGCGCCTCTTCTGATGTCGGTCTCGCACCGCCCCGCCCTGCGTCTCGGCCACCGCCACGCTGTTGGGCGAGGACGCCGCGTCAGCGCGCTGGTGCGGCCTCGCCGGCCGGCGGCGAGGACGTGTGTCCGCCACGGGCCCGGGCTTAGAGTGGGAGCCGAATCGCGCCGCCCGCAGCGTGCTGGGCGGCCTCGGACGTGAGGAACGCACCATGGGGATCTTCGATCGTCTCTTCGGCCGTGGGGGAGCCCAGCCGGGCTTCGGTCAGCAGCAGGGATACGGGCAGCCCGCGTATCCGGCGCAGGGCAACCAGCAGCAGGGGTATGCCCAGCAGGGCTACCCGCGGCAGGCGTCGAGCGCGCCTCGACAGACGCCGGGCGCGTCGATGAGCGAGGACGAGCGCGCCATCGCCCGCTACGAGTACATGCTCAAGACGGCTCCGCCGGAGGAGATCGAGAAGGCGCACGCCGAGGCGTTCGCCAAGTTGACGCCGGAGCAGCGTCAGCAGGTGCTCACGCGTCTCGCGACCGACAGCCCGCAGGATGCTCCGAAGAGCGCAGACCCGCAGGCGCTGGCGCGGGCTGCGACTCGGGCCGAGATGCGTCAGCCCGGGTTCCTCCAGAGCTCGTTCGGTGGTTACGGCATGGGCGGCGGCTTCGGTCGCGGCGGCATGGGGATGGGGATGGGCGGCATGGGCTCGATGCTGCTCACGAGCGTCGCCGGCGCCTTCGTCGGCACCGCCATCGCCGATGCGATGTTCGACGACTGGGGCAACGACTTCGATTCCCGCGACATGCAGGACGCATATCAGGATGGCTACCAGGACGGTGGGGGCGACGGCGGCGGAAACGACGTTGCCGACGGTGGCGGATTCGACGGCGGCCAGGACTTCGCCGGGGGCAGCGACTTCGGCGGGTTCGACGGGGGCGACTTCGGTGGGGGAGACTTCGGGGGCGACATGGGTGGTTTCGACTTCTAGGAGAGTGGCGTGAGCCCCGTTTTCGACGTTTCCGGTTCGGATGAGCGCGACCCCGCCATCGAGGCGGCGCACGCTGCCGTCGGCGAGGGCAAACTCGTCGTCCTGCCCACCGACACGGTGTACGGCGTCGGCGCCGACCCCTTCAACCCTGACGGCGTCGCGGCGCTGCTCGCGGCGAAGGGGCGTGGGCGCGACAAGCCGCCGGCCGTCCTCGTGCCGAACCCGGCGACGGTCGAGGGCCTCGCGATGAGCGTGCCGTCCTACGCGCGTCGCCTCATGGATCGCTTCTGGCCGGGCGGGCTGACGTTGATCTTCCGTGCGCAGCCGTCGCTCATGTGGGATCTGGGTGACACGAACGGCACGGTCGGGTTGCGCATGCCCGATCACGAGATCGCGCTCGAACTGCTGCAGGCGACGGGGCCGCTCGCGGTCAGCTCGGCGAACCGCACGGGCCAGCCGCCGGTCACGACGATCACGGAGGCCGGTTTCGCGTTCGGCCCGGCGGTCGAGGTCTATCTCGACGGGGGCACGTGCGACGACGGGTTGCCCAGCACGATCCTCGACTGCACCAAGCCCGACCCCGTCATGCTGCGCCGCGGCACGATCACTCCGGCACAGCTGCGTGAGGTGCTCGGGCCCATCGACCTGCTCGACTCGACGGGTGCGCCGCTGTCCGAGACACCCCAGGATGCCCCGGAAACGGACAACCCGCAGCAGCACGAGTCGGCCTCGAACCCCGCGCCCGAGTCGACCGACGACGAGCGCACGGCCGAACGTCAGCGTCTCGAGGCCATGGGAGCTCGCGCGCGGGCGGGCGAGGCGACGCAGGCCATCCCGCTCGGCGGCATCGGTGCGGAACCGCCGTTCGAGCCCGAGAGCGTGACGAGCGTGGAGCTTCCTGGCCGCCCGGGCGAGCAGAACCACTAAGGTTGCGAGCATGACGACCCCGTTCTACGGCTCCGACTACGCCGCCCTCGAATCCTTCGACCCCGACATCGCCGGTGTCCTCATCTCCGAGCTCGACCGCCTGCGCGGCGGCCTGCAGCTCATCGCGAGTGAGAACATGTCCAGCCCGGCCGTCCTCACCGCGCTCGGTTCGACGCTGAGCAACAAGTACGCCGAGGGTTACCCCGGCCGTCGCTACTACGGTGGCTGCGCCGAGGTCGACAAGGCCGAGACGATCGCCATCGAGCGTGCGAAGGCGCTGTTCGACGCCGAGCACGCCAACGTCCAGCCCCACTCGGGTGCCTCGGCGAACCAGGCCGTGTACGGCGCGTTCATGAACCCCGGTGACACGATCCTCGCGATGAGCCTGCCCATGGGCGGCCACCTCACGCACGGCACGAAGGTGTCCTTCTCGGGCAAGTGGTTCAACGCCGTCGGCTACGGCGTCGACCCCGAGACGGAGGACATCGACTACGACGAGGTCGAGCGTCTCGCCAAGGAGTACAAGCCGAAGGTCATCCTCGCGGGCGGCTCCGCCATCCCGCGTCTCATCGACTTCGAGCGCTTCCGCGCCATCGCCGACGAGGTCGGCGCGATCTTCTGGGTCGACGCGGCTCACTTCATCGGTCTCGTCGCAGGCAAGGCGATCCCGTCGCCGGTGCCGCACGCCGACGTCGTCTCGTTCACGACGCACAAGGTGCTGCGCGGCCCCCGCTCGGGCGCCATCGTCTGCAAGGAAGAGCACGCGAAGGCGATCGACAAGGCCGTCTTCCCGATGATGCAGGGTGGCCCGCAGATGCACACGATCGCGGCGAAGGCCGTGAACTTCAAGGAATGCGCGACGCCCGAGTACCAGCAGTACGCGAAGGACGTCATCGCCAACTCGCAGCGTCTCGCCGAGGGGCTCAAGGCCAAGGGCGTCCGTCCGACGACGGGCGGCACCGACACGCACCTGTCGCTGCTCGATCTGCGTGACGTCGACGTCACCGGCGCCGACGCCGAACTGCGCTGCGACGTCGCGGGCATCACGCTCAACAAGAACGCGATCCCGTTCGACCCGCAGAAGCCGAACATCGCCTCGGGCATCCGCGTCGGCACCCCGTCCGTCACGACGCAGGGCATGGGCCTTGCCGAGATGGACGTCATCGCCGACGTCATCCACCGCGCCGTCACCGAGACGGACGGCACGCCCGAGCACCCCGTCGCGCAGGAGATCCGCGAGCAGGTCACCGATCTCGTCACGCGTTTCCCCGCCTACCCCCGCTGAAATCTGACCGCCTGCCGTGCGTGAGTACGTCCTCATCAGCGTCGTCGCTGCGATCGTCACGTTCGTGATGACGCCGCTCGCACGGTGGGCGGCAGTTCGCTTCGGGGCGGTGACGCAGGTGCGTGCGCGTGACGTGCACGCCCTGCCGATCCCGCGGCTCGGGGGAGTGGCGCTGTTCGTCGGCTTCCTCGCGGCCGTCGGTGTCGCCTCGCGGCTGCCGTACCTGTCGCACGTGTTCGACAGTCGCGAAGCCATCGGCACGACGATCGCCGCGGCCATGATGTGCGGACTCGGCGCGTGGGACGACTTCGCCGAGCTCAACTGGGCCATCAAGTTCGGTGGTCAGGCGCTCGCGGCCTGCGTCCTCGTCGTCTCGGGGGTGCAGTTCCTCTTCCTGCCGCTGGGGGAGCAGACCGTCCTGCCGACGCCGGTGCTCGTCGTGCTGTCGGTGCTCGTCATTCTCGTCATCGTCAACGCCGTGAACTGGGTTGACGGTCTCGACGGTCTCGCAGCCGGCATGGTGGGCATCGCCTCGTTCTCGTTCTTCGTCTACGCCTACCAACAGGCCGTGCAGTGGGGCGACAAGTCGGTGTTCACGACGTCAGCCTTCATCGCGGCGGCGACGGTGGGTGTCTGCGTCGGCTTCCTGCCGCACAACTTTCATCCGGCGCGGTTGTTCATGGGGGACGCCGGCTCGTTGCTCCTCGGCACGCTCATCGCGGCCGCCACGATCTCGTTCGCCGGTAACCTCGACCCGGCGGCCGTCTCCGGTTCGGGTGACGCCTCCGTCGCGTTCCTGCTGCCGCTGCTCGTGCCCCTCGCGATCCTCGCGGTGCCGCTGTGGGATTTCGCCGCGGCCATCGTGCGTCGCCTGCGCTCCGGGCAGAAACCGTGGGAGGCGGACGGTCGCCACCTGCACCACCGCATGCTGAAGATCGGGCACACGCACCGCGCGGCCGTGCTCATCCTCTACCTGTGGTCGATCGGCATCGCCCTCGGCCTCGTCTCGATGGCGTACTGGCCCGTCGAGCGCTCGCTCGCCGCCCTCACGGGGCTGACGGTTCTTGCCTTCGCGCTGACGTGGGGGCTGCCCCGTTGGCGACGCCGCAAGGCCTTGTGATAGTTTTCACAAGCAGGTTCAGGTGATGGATTCACCCTGGTGACGAGCCCGAACCCGACGACGTGATCCCCGCGCCAGCGCAGATTGTGAGCCCTTCCTCCATGGACTCCGCCTCCACCTCGCACCCGGTGACCGACGTGTCGCCGTTTGCTGCGATGCTGCGGGATTCGCTCTTGCCGAGTGCCGCAGTGGGCGTCGTCTGCGCGGTCGTGTTCGCGGTGCTCAACGGCGTGGCCGGGGGAGTGTCGTCACTGTTCGGCACGGTTCTCGCCCTCGCCTTCTTCGCGAGCGGTCTGCTCGTCCTTCGTACGCTGCGCACGCTCAGCCCGGTCGCCATCATGGCTGCGGCGATGGCGGTCTTCTTCGCCCAGGTGATCGTGCTCGGCGTCGTCCTCGTCCTCGCGACGAAGGTCGAATCCCTCGACGGGCCTGCAACGGGCATCACCGTCGCCATCGTGGTCGTGGCCTGGCAGATCTTCCAGGTGCGCTCGTTCATGCGGACGCGGCAGTACGTCTACGACCCGGACGCGTCAGGCGCTGCGACGACGAGCGGCGGCTCCCAGTGAACCGCGGCACAGCGTCGGGTAAGATACGCAGTGTCTCCGGCGTGCACCTCGAGCCGCCGACCAGCCCGAGAGGGCAGGGGCGGTGCCACTGCAACAGACACACTGAACTTTTTTGCTGGATGCTGACTGAGGAGAATTTGTGAGCTTCATCGCGGGCGCTGCCCTGGTTGCCGACGGGGAGTCGTTCAAGTCCCCGGGCACGAGCGATTTCTGGTGGCCCCTGATCGGTGGCGACAGCAACTGGGCCATCACGCGCCCCGCCGTGGTCCTCCTTGTGTCGGCGCTGCTCATCGGCTGGTTCTTCGTCAGCGTAACGGGCAAGAAGCTCTCGGTCGTGCCCAGCAAGCGCCAGTTCATGGCCGAGGGCGTCTACGGCTTCGTGCGCAACACGATCGGCCGCGACATCATCGGCTCGAAGGACTTCCTGCGCTTTCTACCGCTGCTGCTGACCTGCTTTACGCTGATCCTGTTCAACAACGTGGCCGGCATCATCCCCTTCATCCAGTACCCGAGCACGGGTCGCATCGCGTTCCCGATCGTCCTCACGGTCATCGTGTACATCACGTACCACGTCGCGGCGGTCAAGGCGAAGGGTGGCTTCGGCAAGTACATGGGCTCGCTCATCCCCCCGGGCCTGCCGGGGTGGCTCAAGCCGATCATGTTCGTGCTCGAGTTCCTCACCTACTTCATCATCCGCCCGCTGACGCTCGCGCTGCGACTCTTCGGCAACATGATGGCCGGACACCTCATGCTCCTCGTGTTCATCGTCGGCGGTGAGTACCTCCTCCTGCACGGCGGCAACATCGGCCTCAACGGAGCCGGCGTCCTCTCGTTCGCGGCTGCCATCGTGATGACCTTCTTCGAGCTGCTCATCGAGTTCCTGCAGGCCTTCATCTTCACCATGCTTGCCGCCCTGTACATCGCAGACGCGGTCTCCGATCACCACTGATCGGCACTCTGTACCCCTTCTGAACCTCAGCGACACCGGGAACAGGTCCCGGTGCCACTCGAAAGGAAAAGCACATGACCGGCAACATCGGTAACCTCGCGTTCCTCGGCTACGGCCTCGCTGCGATCGGCCCCGGCATCGGTATCGGTCTGATCTTCGCCGCCTACATCAACGGTGTGGCGCGTCAGCCCGAGGCTCGCAACATGCTGCAGACCATCGCCTTCACCGGCATGGCACTCACGGAGGCCCTCGCCATCCTTGGTCTGGTCTTCGCGTTCGTCTTCAAGGGCTGAGCTCTTTCCTCGAACTGACCAGTCCCCCCAACAGATAGGAAGCCAAGGTGTTCCTCGCATCTGAAGGTGCAGGTTGGCCGGAGAAGCTGCCGCTGCTCCCGCACCCCGCCGAGATGATCATCGGGCTCATCGCCTTCGCGATCCTGTACTGGCTGTACAAGACGAAGGTCGTTCCGAACATGGAGCGCATGTACGCGGAGCGTACGGCGTCCATCGAGGGCGGCATCGCCAAGGCGGAGGAGGCCCAGAAGGAGGCCGCCGCCGCGAAGCAGCAGTACGAGTCGCAGCTCGCCGACGCGCGTGCTGAGGCGGCCAAGATCCGCGAGGACGCCCGCGCCCAGGGTGCGGCCATCATCGCGGAGAGCCGTGAGCAGGCCGGCGCCGAAGCCGCCCGCATCACCGAGAACGCGACGAAGCAGATCGCGGCCGAGCGTCAGCAGGCCTTTGTCCAGCTGCGCAGCGAGGTCGGTGGCCTGTCCACCGAGCTCGCCAGCCGCATCGTCGGTGAGTCGCTGCACGACGAAGCCCGTCAGAAGGGGATCGTCGACCGGTTCCTCGCCGAGCTCGAGGCGGGCAAGATCCGTCCCGAGTCCGCCACCGCTGGCTCCGAGGCCGCCGCCTCGAGCGCGGGCAGCACGCGGGTCGAAGCCTGATGCAGGGTTCGTCGAGGACGGCTCTCTCCGCGGCCCGGCAGGTGCTCAACGGCACCCTGTCCGGCCCCGGTGACCCGATGAACACGGCTCGTGAGCTCTTCGCGGTCGTCGACGTCATCGATTCCAACGCGACGCTGCGTCGCGCGCTGGGTGACCCGTCGCGCGAGAGCGAGGCCAAGCGTGGCCTTGTCCAGCGTCTGTTCAGCGGCAAGATTGGCCACGACGCGATGGCGGTCGTGACGGCTGTCGCCGGTGAACGCTGGTCGAGCGAGCGCGACCTCAGTGACGCTCTGGAGCGTCTTGCGGTCGAGGCCGCCACCGCTTCGGCGGAGAAGGCCGGTCGCGCGGATGCTTTCGAGAACGAGCTGTTCCGCTTCGAGCGGACCGTCGCCTCCGACGCGGGCCTCAGCAATGCCCTGTCCGACCGCTCTCGCAGCGGTGCGGACAAGGCTGGGCTCGTCGCTCGTCTGCTCGAGGGCAAGGTCGCCCCCGAGACGGCGCTGCTCGCCACTCGCGCCGCAGGCTCCCCCCGTGGGCGCCGTTTCGACCGGGCCATCGAGGAGTTCCTCGAGGGCGTGGCCGGGCGCCGCGGCCAGTCGAGCGCGATCGTCACGAGCGCGGTCGAGCTGACCCCGGAGCAGAACGAGCGGCTGCGCGCGGCTCTGACGAAGATGTACGGCAAGCCCGTGCAGACGAACGTCGTCATCGACCCCTCGGTTGTCGGCGGCATCAAGGTGGCTGTCGGTGACGACGTCATCGACGGAACGATCGCGCGTCGCCTCGACGAGGCCCGCGCGCACCTGTCCGGCTGATCGACGCCCAAAGAACTGCCGCATCCGCGGCCCTGAGCCAAGAAGCACGGCGCCCGATGCGGGCCCATGACAAGGAGTGATGATGACGGAGCTTTCGATCCGTCCGGAGGAGATCCGGGATGCACTGAACGGTTACGTTCAGTCCTACGAGCCCGGCGCGGCCTCCCGTGAAGAGGTCGGCCGCGTCGTCGATGCCGCTGACGGCATCGCACACGTCGAGGGTCTTCCCTCGGCCATGACCAACGAGCTGCTTCAGTTCGAAGACGGCACGCTCGGTATCGCCCAGAACCTCGACGTCCACGAGATCGGCGTCGTCATCCTGGGTGAGTTCGGCGGCATCGAAGAAGGCCAGAGCGTCAAGCGCACGGGCGAGGTCCTCTCGGTTCCCGTCGGTGACGCGTTCATGGGCCGCGTCGTCAACCCGCTCGGTCAGCCGATCGACGGCCTGGGCGACATCGAGGCCGAAGGCCGTCGCGCCCTCGAGCTGCAGGCGCCCACCGTCGTCCAGCGCAAGTCGGTCCACGAGCCGCTCATGACGGGCATCAAGGCGATCGACGCCATGACGCCGGTCGGACGCGGTCAGCGTCAGCTGATCATCGGTGACCGCAAGACGGGCAAGACGACGATCGCCACCGACACGATCATCAACCAGAAGCAGAACTGGGAGACGGGCGACCCGTCGAAGCAGGTTCGCTGCATCTACGTCGCCGTCGGTCAGAAGAACTCGACTGTCGCCGAGGTCCGCGCCACGCTCGAAGAGGCCGGCGCGATGGAGTACACGACGATCGTCAACGCTCCGGCGGGTGACGCGGCGGGCTTCAAGTACCTCGCTCCGTTCACCGGTTCGGCCATCGGCCAGCACTGGATGTACCAGGGCAAGCACGTCCTCATCGTGTTCGACGACCTGAGCAAGCAGGCTGAGGCCTACCGCGCCATGTCGCTGCTGCTGCGCCGTCCGCCGGGCCGCGAGGCCTACCCGGGTGACGTGTTCTACCTGCACTCGCGTCTGCTCGAGCGTTGCGCGAAGCTGTCGGACGACCTGGGCGCCGGTTCGATGACGGGTCTGCCGATCATCGAGACGAAGGCCGGCGACGTCTCGGCCTACATCCCGACGAACGTCATCTCGATCACGGACGGCCAGATCTTCCTCCAGGCCGACCTGTTCAACGCCAACCAGCGCCCGGCTGTCGACGTGGGTATCTCCGTGTCGCGTGTCGGTGGTGCGGCCATGACGAAGGCCATGAAGGCCGTCACCGGTTCGATCAAGGTCGACCTCGCGCAGTTCCGCGAGATGCAGGCGTTCGCCATGTTCGCCTCCGACCTCGACGCCGCGTCGCGCCGTCAGCTCGCTCGCGGTGAGCGTCTCATGGAGATGTTCAAGCAGCCGCAGAACAGCCCGTACCCGGTCGAGGACCAGGTCGCGTCGCTGTGGGCCGGTACGACGGGCAAGTTCGACGATGTCAAGACCGAGGACGTGCAGCGCTTCGAGGCCGAGTGGCTCGAGTACATGCACCGCAACCACGGCGAGTTCATGATGGCGATCCGCGAGAGCGGCAAGCTGGCCGACGACGGCAAGGACGTCTTCGCCGGTGCGATGGACGACTTCCGCAAGCAGTTCCAGGCGTCGTCCGACCACGGTGGTGAGGGTTCCGAGCAGTTCGACGAGATCGCTGCGGACCACATCAACCAGGAGAAGATCACCAAGCACAAGCCGTGATCTTCGTGATCGCACCTCGGCGGGTGTGACGAGCACCCGCCGAGGTCGGCCGCCAGGTCGACACCACCACCCAAGCCAGCACCAGTACAGAGAGGCGGAAAGCTATGGGAGCGCAGCAGCGGGTCTACCGCCAGCGCATCCGGTCCGTCCAGGCGACCAAGAAGATCACGCGCGCGATGGAGCTCATCGCTGCCTCGCGCGTGGTCAAGGCGCGCGAGGCCGTCGCGAAGTCGACGCCCTACGCCGTGGCCCTGACCCGAGCCGTCTCCTCGGTCGCGTCCTCCACGTCGGACATCGACCACGCACTGACGACGGAGCGCGAGAACGTCAAGCGCGCCGGCGTCCTCATCGTCACCGCTGACCGCGGCCTCGCCGGCTCGTACTCGGTCAACGCGATGAAGGAAGCCCAGCAGCTCATCACCAAGCTCGAGCACGAGGGCAAGGAGGTCGTCCCCTACCTCGTCGGCCGCAAGGGCGTGAGCTACTACAAGTTCCGCCGTCGCGAGTACGAGGCAGAGTGGACCGGCTTCACCGACAGCCCCAAGTTCGAGAACGCCGAGGAGATCGGTGAGCGTCTGACCGCCGACTTCCATGCCGGTGCCGAGGGTGGCGGGGTCGACGAACTGCACGTCGTCTACACCGAGTTCCAGTCGATGGTGACGCAGCAGGCCCGCGTCATCCGTCTGCTGCCGCTCGAGGTGGCCGAGGGTCAGCTCGACCTCGACGGCGACGGCAAGCCCGACGGACCGCTTCCGCTCTACGACTTCGAGCCGAACGCCGAGGGCGTGCTCGATGCGCTGCTGCCGAAGTACGTCACGGCTCGCATCTTCAACGCGCTCCTGCAGTCGGCCGCTTCTGAGCTCGCTGCCCGCCAGCGAGCGATGAAGTCCGCCACGGACAACGCGACCGAACTCATCAAGACCTACACCCGACTGGCCAACCAGGCCCGTCAGGCCGAGATTACGCAAGAGATCAGCGAGATCGTGGGTGGCGCCAGCGCCCTCGCCGATGCCAGCTGACCGCCTTCACGTAAAGGAATCCTCATGACTGCCACCATCAACGAAAGCGCAACCGCGGCCCCGGCCGCGGGCGGCGTGGGCCGCGTCTCGCGCGTCATCGGCCCGGTCGTCGACGTCGAGTTCTCGGCCGACACGATGCCGGAGGTCTACAACCTTCTGACGCTCGAGGTCTCGCTCAACGGCGAGAAGAAGAACATCAACCTCGAGGTCGCCCAGCACATCGGTGACTCGATGGTTCGCGCCATCTCGCTGCAGCCGACGGACGGCATCGTCCGCGGCTCCGAGGTGCGCGACTCCGGCGGGCCGATCTCCGTGCCGGTCGGCGACGTCACCCTCGGTCACGTCTTCAACGCGACGGGTGACTGCCTCGACCTCGAGGAGGGCGAGAAGCTCGAGGTCAACGAGCGCTGGGGCATCCACCGCACGGCGCCCGCGTTCGACCAGCTCGAGTCCAAGACGACGATGTTCGAGACGGGCATCAAGGTCATCGACCTGCTGACCCCGTACGTCCAGGGCGGAAAGATCGGTCTGTTCGGTGGTGCCGGTGTCGGCAAGACCGTTCTGATCCAGGAGATGATCGCTCGAGTCGCTCGCAACCACGGTGGTGTGTCCGTGTTCGCCGGTGTCGGTGAGCGCACCCGTGAGGGCAACGACCTCATGGTCGAGATGGAAGAGGCCGGCGTCCTCGGCCAGACCGCGCTCGTGTTCGGCCAGATGGACGAGCCGCCGGGAACGCGTCTTCGCGTCGCCCTGTCGGCTCTGACGATGGCGGAGTACTTCCGCGACGTGCAGAAGCAGGACGTGTTGCTGTTCATCGACAACATCTTCCGCTTCACGCAGGCCGGTTCCGAGGTCTCCACGCTGCTCGGCCGCATGCCGTCCGCCGTGGGTTACCAGCCGACGCTGGCTGACGAGATGGGTGTGCTCCAGGAGCGCATCACCTCGACGCGTGGTCACTCGATCACGTCGATGCAGGCCATCTACGTGCCGGCCGACGACTACACCGACCCGGCCCCGGCGACGACGTTCGCGCACCTCGATGCGACGACCGAGCTCTCGCGTGACATCGCGTCGATGGGTATCTACCCGGCCGTGGACCCGCTGACGTCGACGTCGCGCATCCTCGACCCGCGTTACATCTCGAAGGAGCACTACGAGACGGCGGTTCGCATCAAGTCGATCCTGCAGCGCAACAAGGAATTGCAGGACATCATCGCGATCCTCGGTATCGATGAGCTCTCCGAAGAGGACAAGATCCTCGTCAACCGCGCTCGCCGTATCCAGCGCTTCCTGTCGCAGAACACCTACGTCGCCAAGCAGTTCACCGGCATCGAGGGTTCGACGGTGTCGCTGCAGGACTCGATCGAGGCCTTCACGAAGATCGCGGACGGCGACTACGACCACGTCCCCGAGCAGGCCTTCTTCATGTGTGGTGGCCTCGACGACGTCGAGCGTCAGGCCGCGGAGCTGGCCAAGCAGGACTGATTCGCGCGCCGCGGCGGGGATGACCCGAGGCGGCGAGTGAGAACGACGAAGGGCTGGGGGTTTTCGACCCCCGGCCCTTCGTCGTGCATCGTGAGCAGGGCGCGTCGTTGAGTCGCGGCGCGCAGGAATGAGGAGCAGGGATGGATCTGGGTCTGAAGTGGCGGGTGCGTGAGGACGACCTCACGCGCGGTGACGCGGTCGTCGCGCCGGACGAGCGCTTGGCGTGGCCGAAGACGATCGGCATCGGCATGCAGCACGTCGTCGCCATGTTCGGTGCGACGTTCCTCGTGCCGCTGCTGACGGGCTTCCCACCGTCGACGACGCTGTTCTTCTCCGGCGTCGGCACGGTCGTCTTCCTGCTGCTGACGGCGGGGCGCGTGCCGAGCTACCTCGGCTCGTCGTTCGCGTTCATCGCGCCGCTGACGGCCGCGACGAAGGCGCACGACATGGCGACGGCGCTGGGCGGCGTCGTCATGGCGGGCCTGGCTCTGGCGCTCGTCGGGCTCGTCGTCCAGGTCGCCGGCGACGGCTGGTTGCGTGCGCTCATGCCGCCGGTCGTCACGGGCACGATCGTCGCGCTCATCGGCCTCAACCTCGCGCCTGCGGCCAAGGGCAACTTCATGAAGGCGCCTGTGACGGCGCTCGTCACCCTGGTCGTCATCCTCGCGGTGACGGTGCTCGCGAAGGGGCTGCTCGGGCGCCTCAGCATCCTCATCGGTGTGCTCACCGGGTATCTCGTCGCGTGCCTGCGCGGTGAGGTCGACTTCGACGCCGTGGATTCCGCCGCCTGGATCGGACTGCCGCACTTCGCGTCGCCGTCGTTCTCGTGGTCGGTCGTCGGGCTGTTCGTGCCGGTCGTGCTCGTGCTGATCGCGGAGAACATCGGCCACGTGAAGTCGGTCGCGCAGATGACGGACCGCAACCTCGACGACGTCTCGGGGCGTGCGCTGCTCGGTGACGGCCTCGCCACGACGCTCGCCGGCTTCGGTGGCGGCTCGGGCACGACGACGTATGCCGAGAACATCGGCGTCATGGCGGCGACGAAGGTGTATTCAACGGCGGCCTACTGGGTCGCGGCCATCACGGCGATCGGGCTGTCGTTCCTGCCGAAGTTCGGCGCGATCATCTCGACGATCCCGCCCGGCGTCCTCGGGGGAGCGGCGACGGTCCTCTACGGCATGATCGGCATGCTCGGCGTGCGCATCTGGATGGAGAACCGCGTCGACTTCGCCAACCCCGTCAACCTCATGACGGCTGCGGTCGCGCTCATCGTCGGCATCGCCGACTACACGTGGACGATCGGTGACGTCGCCTTTGCCGGCATCGCCCTCGGTACGTTCGCGGCGGTCGTCGTGTTCCACCTCATGCGCGCCGGGGCGCGGGTTTCGGGGGCGCTCGCCGATCCGCTCGCGCCGGCGCCGCACGAAGGTGCGTCCGTCGCGTGCGCGTCGGCCGACGCCGACGCGCACGCGGACGGGCGTCGCTGACGACCCCTGTCGCACGGGCGTGCACACCCACCGGGTGGGCCGCGCGCCCCGGCCCGATTCGCCCGCTATCATGGGGGAAATCACCGACTCGAAGAGGAAGCCCGCATGAGCACCCTGAACGTCAAGTTCGTCGCTGCCGACCGTGAGGTCTGGGAGGGCGAGGCGAGCCGCCTGATCGCACGGACCACCGAAGGTGAGATCGGCATCCTGCCGGGTCACCAACCGATCCTGTCCGTCCTCGTCGAGGGCGACGTCGTCGTCGTGCCCGCGCAGGGCGAGCGTCGTACGGTCAAGATCGACGGCGGATTCCTCTCCGTCGACAAGGACGTGGTGACGGTCGTCGCTCAGCACGTCGAGATGGCCGGGGTCTGAGGCGGTTTCGAACCATGGATTCAGCGATGACGGCCGGCGAGATCACTCTCGCGCTGGCCGTCATCCTGGTCTTGCTGGCTCTGGCGGCGATGGTGCTGCGCACGCGCGCCATCGGCCGCGACGGCAACCTCGCCGTCATGGCGGTTCGCTACCCCGGCGCGTCGTGGCGCACCGGGATGGTGCGGTACCGCCACGATCGTCTCGAGTGGTTCTCGTTCCGCTCGATGACGATGTCGCCGCGGCGCACCTGGGCGCGCGGCGACTTCTTCCTCGGTTCGCGCGCTCAGCTCGCGGACGGTGACCGCCCGGCGGCCCTGTCGGGTGACGCGGTGAGCGTCGACGTGCGCTGCGGTGAAGAGGCCTTCACCATCGCCATGGCGCCCGGTGACTACACCGCGATGCGCTCGTGGAGCGAGTCCGCACCGCCCGGATTGCACGCGGACGCCCTGGTCTGAGACCCCCGTCCGGCGTCTCTGACGGTCGACACCCCGCCCAGCGGCATTGCTTTCGCGGCCTCGACCGCCGCGATGGTCGGGTTCGGCACGGAGAGCGCGCCTCCTTCCCATGGCCGCCCTGTCGGCCGCATCCCACGTCTAGAGCGGGCTGGGGCTCAGCGCCCCCCGCCGGGCTGCCACAACACGTCGCCGGGGCCTTGGGCGTTGGCGTAGCGCGCGAACACGAACAGGGCGTCCGAGAGCCGGTTGAGGTACCTGGCCGTCAGCGGGTTGACGCCGCCGGGACGCTCGTCGTCGGGCTCGGCGCTCTCGCTCCCGTGGGCGTCGATGGCCGCCCAACAGGCACGCTCGGCGCGCCGCACGACCGTCCGCGCGAGGTGGAGATAGGCCGCCGCCTGAGTGCCGCCGGCGAGGACGAAGGAACGCAGCGTCGGCAGGTCGGCACCGAACTCGTCGCAGGCGGTCTCGAGTTCGTCGATCCACTCCTGCTGGACGCGCAGGGGAGGGTGCGCGGGCTGTGTCACGAGGGGTGTCGACAGGTCGGCGCCGACGTCGAACAGGTCGTTCTGGATGCGCAGGAGCACTGGGCGCAGCCGCTCAGGCAGATCGGGGGCACACGTGAGCGCGAGGCCGAGCGCGGCGCCCGCTTCGTCCGTGTCGGCGTAGGCGACGAGGCGCGGGTCGTTCTTCGACGTCCGGCTGAAGTCGCCGAGGCCCGTGCTCCCGTCGTCACCGGTGCGGGTGTAGATCGTGCTGAGAACCACCATGCCCCCACTGTGTCACGTGCGCCCGATCGGAGGCGTTCAGACCGCTACCACTTCGTTATGCCGTGCGGCGAACCTTCACCCGGCGCCGCGCGTCTTCACCAGTGACGGCACCCGCCGGAGGCGACGCCTCCACGCCGGGTGGGGCGCGCAACGCGCCGGCCGTCCACGAACAGCTCGGCCCGCACGGGCGAGTGGCGAGGGGGACGATCATGGCCGAGACGACGAGGCGCACGCACGCGTCCCGCTCCGAGACACTCGCGACGGGTGCGCGTTTGGTCATCGACCACCCCGTCCCCGGGCGGGAGATCATCATCGACGGCCCCGTCAGCGCACGCACGAGCGACCGCGTCCGCACGGCATGGCACACCGCACTGGCGTGCGGTGACGGCGACCTCGTCGTCCACCTGGCCGACGCGCAGGTGTGGGATGCGGCCGGGCTGGGCGTCATCGTCGGCGCGCATCACCGGGCCGAGCGTCGGGGGCGCCGCCTCGTGGTCGCCGATGCCTCGCCGCGTCTGTGCCGTTTGCTCGCGGGTACCCGGCTCGACCGTGTCATGAACGTCTCCGGCGCCTGCGGCTACGTCCCGCTGGCGCGCACGGCCTGACGCCTGGGAGCCACGACGCACGCGTGCGGCCGGCCTAGCGACCTGAGCACCCGGAACCTCGAGGCGGATCAGAACAGCCGGCGTTCGGAGTCGTCGATGCCCTTGAGCGCGTCGTAGTCGAGCACGACGCAGCGGATGCCGCGATCCTCTGCGAGCGTGCGGGCCTGCGGTTTGATCGTCTGGGCGGCGAAGACGCCGCTGACGGGGGCGAGGTGCGGGTCGCGGTTGAGTAGTTCGAGGTAGCGCGTCAGTTGCTCGACGCCGTCGATCGTGCCGTGGCGCTTGAGTTCGACGGCGACGGTGGCTCCGCCCGAGTCCTTGCACATGATGTCGACCGGCCCGATCGCCGTCATGTATTCGCGCCGCATCAACGTGTAGCCCTCACCGAGGGTCTCGATGTGCTGCGCGAGCAGCTTCTGCAGCTGCGCCTCGACGCCGTCCTTGACGAGGCCCGGGTCGACGCCGAGGTCATGGGCCGAGTCGTGATGGACGGTGTGCAAGCGGATGCGCAGCCGGTCGTCCGACTTGCCGTGCTGCACGAGCCACACGCTCGTCACGCCGTCGGCGACCTCGACGTCCTCGGGTTCGACCTCGGCCATCGTGCACGGCGGCGCCATCCAGTTGAGCGGCTTGTAGGAGCCGCCGTCGGAGTGGACGAGCACCGAGCCGTCGGCCTTGACCATGAGCAGGCGCTTGGCGAGGGGGAGGTGGGCCTGCAGGCGTCCCTCGTAGTCGACGCTGCATTCGGCAATCACGATTCGCACCGGACAACCTTACGCGTCGGGCTCCGACTGCCCGGCCAGGACGAAGCAGCTGCCGAGCGTGACGACGAACCCCGCGATGGCCAGCGGCCACGTGCCGCCGCGCACGGCGTCACCGAGCAGGGCGAGGCCGATGGCAGCGGGCACCACCGTCTCGATGGCGAAGGTGATGGCGGCGACGGACGTCGCCTCTCCCGCGTCGAGGGCGAAGCCGTAGGCGGTCATCGCGATGATGCCGTGGGCGATGAGCGCCCAGAACGGCCAGCTCGCGATCGTGTGCAGGACGTTGCCGTCCCACGGCAGGATGCGCGCGCCGATCGCGATACCTGCGAATCCGAGCCCCGCGGTGACGGCGAGAAGCGCGCTGTTGCGGGCGCGATACGCCGTGTACCCGAACGGAACGAGGAGGGCCGCGACCACGAGCGCGGCGGGTGCCAGCCAGGTCGGCACCCCGGTGGCGTGACCCTCCTTGGCGCAGACGGCGAGCATGACGAGACCGACGCCGACTCCGACGAGCGCCATGATCTCGCGTCGCGTCAGCTTGGCGTGCAGGACGACGACGGCGAGCACGGCCGTCACCGCGACCGACCCGGCGATGACCGACTGCACGAGGAACAGTGGCAGGGTGCGCAGGGCACCGCTCGAGGCGAGGAAGGCCACACCGTCGAGCGCGAGGCCGACGCCGTACAGCCAGCCGAAGCGCGCACGGGTGATGAGGTCGGCGCCGTCGGGCGCCTCCCTCATGCGCGCCACGCCGATCGCCTGGACGATCGTCGCTCCGCCGTAGGCGAGGGCGGCGACGAGGGCGCCGAGCAATCCGAAGATCATGAGGTCATCACGCGGTAGATCGTCCCACGAGCGGTTGGTCGTCGCATCTGAAAGACTGGGCGCATGATCAACACAGTGGGTGTCATCGGGCTCGGCACGATGGGTGCCGGCATCGTCGAAGTCTTCGCCAAGGCGGGGCTCAGCGTAATCGCCGTCGACGGTTCGGCGGAGCTCGCCGAGCGCGGCAAGGGGTTCCTCACGAAGTCCCTCGGGCGTGCCGTGAGCAAGGGCAAGCTCTCCGAGAGTGAGCGTGACGAGATCGTCGGCCGTGTCGCGTTCGGCGACGACCTCGCCGCGATGAAGGACGCCGACCTCGTCATCGAGGCGGTGCCGGAGCTGCTCGAGATCAAGACGTCGATCTTCACGACGCTAGACGACATCGTTCGTGACGACTGCGTGCTCGCGACGAACACGTCGTCGCTGTCGATCACCGAGATCGCGAAGTCGACGAAGGAGCCGTCGCGCGTCATCGGCATGCACTTCTTCAACCCGGCGCCGGTGCTGCCGCTCGTCGAGGTCATCCACTCGCTGCTGACCGACGTGAAGCTCGTCGAGGACGTCCGCGAACTCGCCGTCCGCCTGGGCAAGAAGCCGGTCGTCGTCGGCGACCGTGCGGGCTTCGTCGCGAACGCGCTGCTCATCGCCTATCTCGCGCGTTCGATCCGCGCGTACGAGACGGGTCTCGCCTCCCGTGAGGACCTCGATGCTGCGATGGCGGCCGGTGTCGGCTTCCCGATGGGCCCGCTGACGCTGTGCGACCTCATCGGCCTCGACGTCGTCCACGAGGTCTGCGGCGTGCTGTACGACGCGACACATGACCCGAGCGTCGCGTCGCCGCCGCTGCTGCGTCAGATGGTGGCGGCCGGCTACCTCGGTCGCAAGAGTGGCAAGGGCTTCTACACGTACGAAGCGGCCGGTTCGGGCACCCTCGTCGCCGACGAGCGCACGCCCGGTGCGAGCAAGGCGCACAGTGGCCGTGTCGGTCTCGTCGGCGAGGGTGAGCTCGTCGACTCGCTCGCCGAGGAGATGTCGTCAGCGGGCCTCGAGCTCGTGCGGGTCACGGCGGCTGACGAGGCGTCGGCGCTCGAGGGCGTCACGTTCGTCTTCGCCGTCGACGGCGGCGTCGAGGATGACGGGTGCTGCGGCGGCTCGTGCGCCTGTGGTGACGAGTGCTCGTGCGGTCATGTCGAGGGCGACGTCTCCGAGCACGCGCTGCAGATCGAGGAGAAGCCGCTCATGCGCGCCGTGCGCGACGCGATCGGTGACGGCGGCGTCATCGCCACGCTCGGTGAGGGCGCGGCGTCGGAGGCCGCGACCGGTGAGCCGTCGCTCGATGCGTGCGTCGTTCCCGTCGTCCTGCGTGAGAAGCAGCGCGCCGGCCAGGTGCTCGAGATCGGCCGCAGCGTCGCCATCGCGGACGACGCGGTCGAGGCCGTTCGCTCGTTCGCCGCGGCTGCGGGCTGGACGCCGGTCGTCGGCAAGGACCGCGCGGGCCTCGTCGTCGACGCGCTGCTCTACCCACACCTCAACGACGCGGTGAAGATGTTGGACTCGGGCTACGCGAGCGTCGAGGACATCGACACGGCGATGAAGGCCGGCTGCGGTTACCCGAAGGGCCCATTCGAGTTGCTTGACGAGGCCAGCTACGACGACGTCTCCGGTGTGCTGTCGGAGATGTACTTCGAGGCGGGGGAGACGCACCTCGTGCCGTCGCCGCTGCTGACGGAGCACCTGCTCGCGGAGCGGTCCTTCCGAGGCTGATGCCACGGCGCAACAACAGAGCGCAGGACGAGACGCGCGGCGACGTGAGCCGCGCGTTTCGTCCTGTCGACACGGTGCAGACCTACGCGGGCGGCCAGTGGACGGTGCGGGTCCTGCGCGGCAACGCCGACGGCAAGATCTACACGTGCCCGGGGTGTCAGCAGCAGTTGGCGTCATCGCTGCCGCACGTCGTCGTGTGGCCGAATGATCGGCTGGGTGACGTGACGGATCGTCGTCACTGGCACACGAGTTGCTGGCGAGCGCGAGATCGCCGTCCGCCGCGGGGTTCGTGGCGGTGAGTGTGCGCTCGCGGTCGCATAGGGTCGAGGGCGGACGACGAAGTCCGGGTTTCGTCGTGATCGTCGAGGAGGGGCGTTGAGCCTGCAGGAGATTCGCTCGAACACGGTGCTCGCTGCGCGCCGTCAGGACGTCGAACTGCACACCGCCGACGGGTTGACGCTCGTCGGTGAGTTGGCGCTGCCGCTCGAGCGAGACCCGGTGGCCACGCTCGTCACGCTGCATCCGCTGCCGACGCACGGCGGTTTCATGGACAGCCATGTCTACAAGAAGGCCGCCAACCGGCTGCCGGCGCTCGCGGACATCGCGGTGCTGCGGTTCAACACGCGTGGCACGTCGTCGCCGCGCGGGACGTCGGAGGGTGCGTTCGACTCGGCTGACGGCGAGCGTTTCGACGTCGCCGCCGCCATCGAGTTCGCGGAGTTCCACGAGTCGCCGGCGCTGACCAATCGTTGGCTGGTGGGGTGGAGCTTCGGCACGGATCTGGCGCTCATGCACGGGCTCGATCCGTCGATCGAGGGCGCGATCCTGCTGTCGCCGCCGCTGCGGTGGTCGCAGCCCGAGCACCTGGCGGCGTGGGCCGAATCGCGCAAGCCGGTGACGGCGCTCGTGCCCGAACTGGATGACAACCTGCGCCCCGACGAGGCGCGCGAGCGGTTCGCGGCCATTCCGCAGGCTGACGTCATCGGCGTCGATGGCGCGAAGCACCTGTGGGTGGGGGAGAAGTACGTGCGGCGCGTGCTCGACGAGATCGTGCGCATCGTCGCGCCGTCGAAGCTGCCCGAGGGTGGCCTGCCGACCGAGGTCGACGCTTCGCTCGTGGTCGAGGGCTGAGTTGACACGCAAGCGGTGGGCGCCTCTGTGAGCCCGGGCACCCTTGGTGGCTGTCTCGGACCGGTTGTCGACACTGACGTTCGGCGCCGCGAGGTTTTGCACGTCGTTCTGCTACCCCCTGACCGGGGCATAACCACGTGCAGACCCACCCCAGTTTGAGTGGTGCAGAAACGACCGTTTCTGCACCGACAGCAAGCGCGTACTTACCAGCGGTCGGAGAGTTCTTCGGGGAAGGCCGTCATCCAATAGTCGGGCAGGACGTCACGCAGTGACTTCCATATGATCCGTGTTGCGTCCTCACGGTCAGCGACAGCAACGAGGACGTCTGGGCCGTGAACGGCGAGTCGCTCTCGGCAGACTCCGCAGGGGCTCAGGACGAGGAATCGTCCATCTTCATGTCGGTGCAAGCAGATGGACGCTTTGATTCCCTGATTGAGCCGGTATGCCGCTGCGTAAGGTTCGATTTCGTGGCACACCTCGACTGAGGGGTTGGCCGCGCTTGGCGCTGTACCTGTGACGATCGTGCCGTCGGCCAGGAGCATGGCTGCGGCACCATCGTGCCCCCCTTCAGGGAAGCGGTCTTCGATCAGCACGCGGCACGCCTGCGCCGTGGCGTCTAGTTGGTCGGGGCTCATGCGGCAATCCTAGGTCGGAGCTCTTTCCGTGCAGCTCAAACGCCGCCGCCCGGTCTGAGCGCAAGTCCTGCTGTAGCTCAAACGAAGGTTTTTGCACCATCGGGTCGACCTGGTGGCTCAACCCACCGTTTTCGCATCGGCATCCCTGATCTCAGTGATCCCGTCCCTGGCTCCTACACCCCGCCTGCGGCCCTCAGGTGAGGGCGGTGAGCAAAGCGGCTGACAACAGCCCCCCGGCGATGACCCAAGCGATGACGCTCATGGTGGTCCGAGTGCCGAAGCTGCGTGCCACCATGACCAGCGACGGGATGCTGAGCGCCGGCAAGGTGATGAGCAGAACCCCCGCAACACCAAGACTCGCGCCGGCGGCACTCAAACCGGCGACGACGGGAATCTCCCCACCGGTGGGGATGACGAGCAGGGCGCCGACCACACCGACGAGGAGCAAGGCCAAAAGGCCAGACACGTTCCCTAGGTGGGTGAAGTCGGACAGCCACCCGGAGAACAAACCGGTCAGTGCGACGAGGATCAGGTACTCAGGCACAACGATGGCGACATAACGCGTGAGGGCTTTAGCGAAGCGCCACGGCATGTCAGCGACGCCCTGCGGGTCGTGGTCGACGTCGATGAGTTCGTCGGCATCGACCTCGCGTGCTTGACGTTGAGCAATGAAGGCGGCACCCAGGACGACGACGACGCCTACGACGGCACGGGTGGAGACCACTTGCCAGGACATCGTCAGACCGAGGAAAAGCATGACAGCGGGGTTGAGTAGCGGGTTAGCGAGCCAGTACGCCATCACCGCACCCGGGGGTGCACCGCGGCGACGCAAACCGATTGCCACCGGCGCGGTACAGCAGGTACACATCATGCTCGGCAGGGCGAGTAGCCCGCCACTGAGGCCTTGGCCCCATGAGCTGCGGCGGTTCATGGCGTTCAACAGGAGCCGTTTCGGGATGAATGCTTCGAGTGCTGAGGCCACCAAGATCGCGACGAGCGCGGCCTTCCACACGGCTTTGACGTAGGCGCGGGTGAAATCGAGGGCTCCATGCCAGCTTGGCGCGTCACCGGGGTGGCCGGCCTCGCCGAAGATGGCCTTGCCACTCCACGCACCCGATTTCGCGAGGGCGTGAGCTTTGTCGTCATACGGGATCCACTTGGCCCACGCCAGCCCGATCACAACGATTACCAGGGTCAGGCCTACCCCCACGATGGTCACGCTACGACTCGGGCCTTGGCGTCCATCACGGCCCGAGTCGAGATGGGCGTCTGAGGTGGAAAGAGTGCTCACCAGCATGTTTCCTTCGTGTCATCGGGCGTGAGATTCTTGCGGCGCCCTGGCCAAGCGAGACGTGTGAAGCTGCGTAGCGCCATGTCCGTCGCCGTCACAACGGTAGTCCTGCCCCATACGCACGTTCCAGCACACTGTCCGCGCCGCTTGCCTAGGCGCAGCCTTTGCGGGGCACGGTCGTCGGGCGACGACGCTGCGCGCCTGAACACGTCACACCCCTCCGGGGCAGCAGCACCTGACGAGCTACGCACACCCATCGCGACGTAGCTCAAACGAACGTTCTTGATACGACGCCGAGCCTTGGGGTAGAAACGATGGGCTGCCTCAGTGTCCTTCAGCCGCCGGCTCGACGAGTTCGACGAGCACGCCGCCGGCATCCTTGGGGTGGATGAAGTTGATGCGGCTGCCGCCGGTGCCGATCTTCGGCGCGTCGTAGAGCAACCGCATGCCGCGCTCGCGCAGCGTCGCGCACACGGCGTCGAGATCGCGGACGCGGTAGGCGAGCTGCTGCATGCCGGGGCCGGAGCGGTCGAGGAACTTCGCGATGCTCGACTCCGGCGACAGCGGCGCGAGCAGCTGGATGTGGCTGTGCGGGGCATCGGCCGGGCCGACCGTCATCATCGCCTCACGCACGCCCTGCTCGTCGTTCGTCTCGGTGTGCGCGCACGTCATGCCGTACGTCGACTCGTAGAAACGGATGGCGGCATCGAGGTCGGACACCGCGATGCCGACGTGGTCGATGGCCTCGAACAAGTGCGTGATTTCGCCGGTCATGACGTCACTCTATGGTTTGCTTGGACGAGGAAGCCGGGTTAACGACGATTAACTCGGGCGATCGACACGAACCGGCGGCCGTGCGGCACCGTGACCCACGCCCGCCCGCTCACTGGAGGAACCATGACCGACACCACCGCCGTCATCGTCGCCGGAGCGCGCACCCCGATGGGTCGCCTGCTCGGCTCGCTCAAGAGCTTCTCAGGTGCCGACCTCGGTGGCCTCGCCATCAAGGGTGCGCTCGAGAAGGCCGGCGTCAAGGGCGACCAGGTCGACTACGTCATCATGGGCCAGGTGCTGACGGCCGGCGCCGGCCAGATCCCCGCGCGCCAGGCCGCCGTCAAGGGCGGCATCCCGATGGACGTGCCGGCGCTGACGATCAACAAGGTCTGCCTGTCCGGGCTCGACGCCGTGGCGCTCGCGGCCCAGCTGATCCGCGCGGGCGAGTTCGACGTCGTCGTCGCGGGCGGCCAGGAGTCGATGACGAACGCGCCGCACCTGCTCGAGAAGTCGCGCGAGGGCTACAAGTACGGCGACGTGACGATGCGCGACCACATGGCCTTCGACGGACTGTGGGACGCTTTCACCGACCAGGCGATGGGCAACCTCACCGAGCAGGCCAACGCCGGCGACGTCGAGTTCAGCCGCGAAGAGCAGGACTCGTTCTCGGCCGCCTCTCACCAGAAGGCCGCCGCGGCCTGGGAGAAGGGCCTCTTCGACGACGAGGTCATCCCCGTCGAGATCCCGCAGCGCAAGGGCGAGCCAGTCGTGTTCAAGAACGACGAGGGTATCCGCGCCGACACGACGACTGAGTCGCTCGGCAAGCTGCGCCCCGCCTTCAGCAAGGACGGCACGATCACGGCAGGCTCCGCCTCCCAGATCAGCGACGGTGCCGCGGCGCTCGTCGTCATGAGCAAGACGAAGGCCCAGGAGCTGGGCCTGACCTGGATCGCCGAGGTCGGCGCGCACGGCGTCGTCGCCGGCCCCGACTCGACGCTGCAGAGCCAGCCGGCGCGCGCAATCGCGAAGGCCTGCGAGAAGGAGGGCCTCACGCCGGCCGACCTCGACGTGGTCGAGATCAACGAGGCGTTCGCCGCCGTCGGCCTGGCCTCGACGAAGGAACTCGGCCTCGACGCGGAGAAGGTCAACCCCAACGGCGGCGCCATCGCGATTGGCCACCCGATCGGCATGTCGGGCGCGCGTCTCGTGCTGACCCTCGCCCACGAACTCAAACGCCGCGGTGGTGGCGTCGGTGCTGCCGCCCTGTGCGGCGGTGGCGGCCAGGGTGACGCGCTCATCGTGCGCGTCGACGCCTGAGCGCTGACCAGGACACGGCCCGAGCATGCCGCGTGAGATCGTCGTCGACCCACTCGTCACGCGGATGCGTGACGGTGACCGGCGCGCCCTCGCGCGGTTGCTCACGGCCATCGAGAACGACCACCCGGCGCTGCCGGAACTGGGTGCAGCCATCGCCCAGTTCACGGGCCACGCCCAGATCATCGGTCTGACGGGACCGCCCGGCGTCGGCAAGTCGACGTCGACGGACGCACTCGTCGCGGCCTATCGCGCGCAGGGCCTCAGCGTCGCGGTGCTCGCGGTCGACCCCTCGTCGCCGTTCTCCGGTGGCGCGCTGCTCGGCGACCGCATCCGCATGGTCGGTCACTCGGGTGATTCCGGGGTGTTCGTCCGCTCGATGGCGACCCGCGGCCACCTCGGCGGGCTGTCGGCGGCGGCGCCCGCTGCACTGCGGCTGCTCGACGCTGCCGGCTTCGACATCGTGCTCGTCGAGACGGTGGGCGTCGGCCAGTCGGAGGTGCACATCGCCTCGCTCGCCGACACGACGATCGTCCTGCTCGCGCCCGGGGCCGGAGATTCCATCCAGGCCGCGAAGGCCGGGGTCCTCGAGATCGCTGACGTCTTCGTCGTCAACAAGGCCGATCACGACGGCGCGGCGGCGACCGTGCGCGACCTGCGCGCCATGATCTCGCTCGGCCAGACGGGGGAGCCGGGGCAGTGGCGCCCACCGATCGTCACGACGGTCGCAGAACGCGGCGAAGGGGCGACGGACGTCATCGACGCCATCGCGACCCACCGAGCGTGGCTGAGCGAGCACGACGAGCTGAGCCTGCGCCGCCGACGTCGGGCCGCGGGCGAGATCGAAGAGCTCGCGGTGCGGCGACTGCGTGAGCGCTGGGAACGCCCCAACGCCGAGGTGAAGCTCGAGGATCTCGCTGAGGCTGTCGCTCGAGGGGTTCTGGACCCCTACGCCGCGGCGCAGGCCGTCGCGGGTTGAGGGTGAGGGGCTCGATGCGCGTCCCGAAACCGCGCGAGAGCCCATGGCGGCGAGGCGTCGCCAGAGCGAGTTCTGACGTGCGTCGACGGCCGGTATCAGCTCTGATTCCGCGGAATATCGGGGTTGTCGGCGCCGGTGCCTACACTCGGAACATGAAGCCTCCTACGCCCGTCATCATGCTCATCGCGGCCGCTGAGCACGCCGAAGAGATGCGGGAAGAATTCGACCACCGCTACGCTGCCGACTACGACCTGCAACTCGCCACGACGCTCAGCGAATCGATGACGATGGCGCAGGGCCTCAACGCGCGCGGCCTCCCGGTCGCGATGTTCGCCGCGACGACGCAGGTGGGCGACGCGACGGGCCTCGTCACGCTGCAGTGCCTGCATGCCGTCATGCCGGCGGCCAAGCGGGTCATGGTGCGCCTGCGCAGCGAACCGTGGGCGGTCGAGGAGCAGCGCGTCGCGCAGATCAGCGGCCAGATCGAGGCCGCGCTCCTGCTGCCGAGCGGCCCGCGCGACGAGGAGTTTCACACCGCCGTCACCGAGCTGCTCTCGGACTGGGGGTGGTCGGCGGGTGGCCCCGAGATCGAGCTCGTCAACATCGTGGCGCCCCCAGGCGACCCCAACGTCGGGGTGCTGCGCGACTTCCTCGATCGCCAGGGCATCCCGACGGGGGTCTGGCCGCCGGAGGCTCCGCACGCAGCCAAGACGCTCGAGATGGCGCGTTCGCAGGGCATCGAGATCGCCTATCCGCTCGTGCGCATCGCCGAGCGCGAGGTTCACGCCAACCCTGACGTCCGTGTGCTCGGGCGCGCCTTCGGCGCCACCGTCGACGAGTTGGGTGAGGGCCACGTCGTCGACCTTGCGATCGTCGGTGCGGGCCCGGCCGGCCTCGCTGCCGCGGTGTACGGCGCGAGCGAGGGGCTGAGCACAGCCGTCATCGAGGCCGACGCCGTGGGCGGGCAGGCCGGCACGAGCGCGATGATCCGCAACTATCTGGGCTTTCCCCGCGGCATCTCGGGCATGCGCCTCGCGCAGCGCGCACGGTTCCAGGCCACTCGGTTCGGCGCGGGCATCTACTCGGCCACCGAGGTCACCGGTTTCACGCCCGGCTATCGCGGCGAACCGCACGTGCTCGAGACCGACGATGGGCCGGTCTGCGCCCGCGCCGTTCTCATCTCGACGGGCGTGGCCTACCGTCGCCTGGGCGTCGAGGAGGTCGAAGGCTTCGTCGGACGCGGCGTGTACTACGGCGCGGCGTCGTCGGCTGCCCGCGAGTGCGAGGGCGGGCACGTCCTCGTCGTCGGCGGCGGCAACTCGGCGGGCCAGGCCGCCATCCACCTCTCACGCTTCGCGCGCTCCGTCAGCATCGTCGTGCGTCGCGACGGGCTCGCGGAGACGATGTCGGATTACCTCATCCGCGAGATCGAGGCGAACCCGCGAATCGTCGTCAAGACGAATGCGGAGATCGTCGGGGCGAGCGGCACCGATCGGCTGCAGCACGTGACGATCCGCTTCAACGAGAAGGACCAGGAGCTGACGGTTCCCGCCTGCGGGCTGTTCCTCCTGCTCGGCGCGCACCCGTGCGTCGACTGGCTCGACGGCACCGTGGCGCGTGACGCCAAGGGTTTCGTGCTCACCGGTCGTGACGTGCCGCAGGAGTTCTGGCGTGACGGGCTGCCCCCGGAAGCGCTCGCGACGAGCGTGCCTGGCGTGTTCGCCGCAGGCGACATCCGCGCCGGGTCGATGAAGCGCGTCGCCGCGGCGTCGGGTGAGGGCGCGGGGGCCGTGACGCTCGTTCACCACTGGCTCGAGGCCGTCGTGACGGGGACCTGCGACCCGGACGCCTGCGCGAGCTGATCCTGCCGGGCCCAAGACGCGACGCTCGTCGCACGCCGCGCGCGGTGGCCGACGTGCGAACCTGACTGCATCGTTCCCATCACCTTCGAGGAGATCATCATGCTCGTCGCTTTCTCCGTCGCACCGTCGACGACGGACGACCCGGACGGTTCCGTCAGCGAGGCGGTGGCCGCAGCCATCCGCGTCGTGCGTGAGTCGGGCATCTCGAACCGCACCGACTCGATGTTCACGACCCTCGAGGGGGAGTGGGACGAGTGCATGGACGTCATCAAGCGCGCCTGCGAGGCCGTCCAAGTCGCGTCCCCGCGCGTCTCGCTCGTGCTGAAGGCCGACATCCGCCCGGGCTACACCGGCCAGCTCGACGCGAAGGTCGAGCGCGTCGAAGCCCGGCTCGCCGAGTCGAACTGACGCCCGGGCCTCGCCGGGCGCGGATAATGACCACGAGAGAGGACGTCGACATGACCATCGACGAGCGCTACGAGATCCGTGGCCTGACAAGCGATGACGCCGACGAGCTCGCCCAGCTCCACGTCACGATCTGGCGCGACACCTACACCGGGCTCATCCCGCAGGAGAAGCTCGACGGGCTCGATCCCGTCGACGGTGCGAAGCGCTGGCGCGCGTGGTTGACCTCCGCCGAGGCGCCTCGGGTCGTCGGGGCATTCGACCGCTCGAGCGGTGCGCTCGTCGGGTGGATCTGCATCGGCAAGGCCCGCGACGACGACGCGCCCGCGGACGTCGAACTGCAGGTGCTCAATCTCGACACGGCGCACCACGGCACGGGCCTCGCGCACGAACTCATGACACGCGAACTCGGCGACCAAGAGGCCTACCTCTGGGTCGTCGACGGCAACGAGCGTGCGCAGGCTTTCTACCGCAAGCACGGGTTCGAACTCGACGGCGTCGGCAAGGACGACACCTCGGGTTCGTACGACCTGCGGATGGTGCGCCCGCGGGGCTGACGGCCCGGGCGCGAGGACCCGCCGCGGAGTGACGGTCCGACCCGAGGGACGCGCCTCGCCACGTGTGGCCAGGTGTTCGCTGTGCGCGATCATGCGTCGCCCGCCCCGGTGCGCCCTGCAACAATGAGGGCATGTCGAATCAGCCGTTGAACGCCGCGTCGCTGCGCGGTGCCGTTGACCTGTCCTCGCTCAAGAAGCCGCAGGGCGGCGCTCCTGCCGGGCGCCCCGCATCGGCCGCTGGCGCACCGACCGGCAGCGCCGGCGCTGCGGCGCCGGCAAACGCGCCGAGCGCTGCGAATCCCGGGCAGGCCCCCATGCCGCAGGGCGCCGACGACGCCGTCATCGCCGAGACGTTCCGTCACGACGGTCTTGTCGTCGACGTGACAGCCGCGAACTTCCAGGGCCTCGTGCAGCAGTCGGTGCAGCACCCCGTCATCATCGCGATCTGGGCGGGTTCGCAGCCGGCGTCCCTGGCGCCCGTCGCTTCGCTCGCGCGCGCGGTGCGCGCGCAAGAAGGGCGCGTCCTCATGGGCGTCGCCGACCTCGACACCGCGCCCGAGATCGGTCAGGTCTTCGCTCAGCTTTCGCAGCAGGCCGCGCAGCAGGGCCAGCCGGGGCAGATTCTCGCGGCGGCCTTCGTCCAGGGCCAGCCGATCCCGATTCCGCCTGTCGTCGAAGACGCGCAGACGCGCGAGCTCGTCGACCAGATCGTCCAGATCGCTGTGCAGAACGGTCTTGCGGGCCGCGTGGCGAACTACGACCCGAACGCAACGGGCCAGGCCGGCGCTGAGGGCGGCGAGCAGGCCGAGCCCGAGCTGCCGCCGCTGCACCAGCTCGCGTACGAGTCGATCGACAAGGGCGACTACGACGGCGCCATCGCCGCGTTCGAGCAGGCACTGACGGAGAACCCGAAGGACGAGGAGGCGCGTCTCGCCCTCGGCCAGGTCAAGCTCATGCAGCGCACGCAAAGCGTCGACCTCCAGGCTGCACGTGACGCCGCCGCGAAGAACCCGGGCGACGTCACCGCGCAGACGCAGGTCGCCGACCTCGATGTCCTCGGTGGCCACGTCGAAGACGCGTTCGCGCGTCTCGTCGACGTCGTCAAGGCGACCTCCGGCGACGAGCGCAACGCCGCGCGCGAGCACCTCATCGGGCTGTTCGACGTCGTCGGCGCCACCGACCCGCGCGTCAAGAAGGCACGCACGGCGCTGATGTCGGCGCTGTACTGACAGCCCCGGCGGGCCGGGCGACGTCTGGCAACGACGCACTGACCCCTTGCGTGCAAGTGCCCCGGGTGCACTTGCACGCAGGCACGTAGCCGCCCTGCTGTCGGCGGTGGGTGACGGACGCGAAGGGCTCGCTCCACCTAGAGCGAGCCCTTCGTTCGTGTTGTGACGGAACCGAGCCTCAGTTGCCCAGGGCTGCCGCGACGACGTCCTTCGCCTCAGCCTGCACCTGTGCAAGGTGCTCGGGGCCCTGGAACGACTCGGCGTAGATCTTGTAGACGTCCTCGGTCCCCGACGGGCGCGCGGCGAACCAGGCCGAATCAGTGACGACCTTGAGGCCGCCGATTTTCGCGCCGTTCCCGGGCGCCTCCGTGAGCTTGGCGATGATGGGCTCGCCGGCCAGCGTGTCCGCCGTGACGGCCTCGGGCGTCAGTGCACCGAGCTTGGCCTTCTCCTCGCGCGTGGCGGGGGCGTCGACGCGCGCGTAGGCGGGTTCGCCGTGCTTCGCCGTCAGCTCGCCATAGAGCTGCGACGGCGACTTGCCCTTCGTCGCCTTGATCTCCGAGGCGAGCAGCGCGAGCAGGATGCCGTCCTTGTCCGTCGTCCAGACGGAGCCGTCGAAGCGGCAGAACGACGCGCCCGCCGACTCCTCACCGCCGAACGGGCCCGAACCGTCGAGCAGGCCCGGCACGAACCACTTGAACCCGACGGGCACCTCGACGAGCGTGCGGCCGAGGTCATCGGCGACGCGGTCGATCATCGAACTGCTGACGAGCGTCTTGCCGATGAACCCGTCCTGGCGCCACTGAGGGCGCGCGCCACCGTAGAGGTACTGGATCGCGACCGACAGGAAGTGGTTGGGGTTCATGAGCCCCGCGTCGGGCGTGACGATGCCGTGGCGGTCCGAATCGGCGTCGTTGCCCGTCGCGATGTCGTACTTGTCGCGCTCGCCGATGAGCGACGCCATCGCGTTGGGGGAGGAGCAGTCCATGCGGATCTTCTCGTCCCAGTCGAGCGTCATGAAGCGCCACGTCGGGTCGACGAGCGGGTTGACGACGGTGAGGTCGAGCCCGTGACGCTCCGCGATCTCACCCCAGTACGCGACGGCGGCGCCGCCGAGCGGGTCGGCGCCTATGCGCACGCCGGCGCGCTTGATCGCGTCGAGGTCGACGACGTTCGGCAGGTCGTCGACGTACGTGCCGAGGAAGTCGTAGCGCTGGACCTTGCCCATCGCCTGCGTCAGCGGCACGCGCTTGACACGCTTGAGCCCGTCACGGATGTGCTCGTTCGCCGCGGCCGCGATGACCTTCGTCGCGTCCGAGTCGGCCGGGCCACCGTGCGGCGGGTTGTACTTGAACCCGCCGTCGGCGGGCGGGTTGTGCGAGGGCGTCACGACGATGCCGTCGGCGAGACCCGAGCCGTTCGTCAGATCCTTGCCCTTGTTCGCGCGCAGGATGGCGTGGCTGACGGCGGGCGTCGGCGTGTAACCGTCACGATCGTCGATGAGGACGAGGACGTCATTGGCGACGAGCACCTCGATGGCGCTCGCCCATGCGGGCTCGGACAAGGCGTGGGTGTCGCGGCCGAGGAACAACGGCCCGTCGAAGCCCTGCGAGCGGCGGTAGTCGACGATCGCCTGCGTCGTGGCGAGGATGTGCGCCTCGTTGAACGCGGTCTTGAGGCTCGAACCGCGGTGCCCCGACGTGCCGAACGCCACCTGCTGGTCGACGTTCTCAGGGTCGGGCGTCAGCGTGTAGTACGCCGTGACGAGGTGGGGGACGTCGATCAGGTCACGAGGTTCGGCCAACTGGCCCGCGCGGTTGCTCATGCCTTCATCCTGCCCTCTTTGAGCGGCGACGTAAACGCCCGAACCGATGCCTCGAGCGAGGCGGGGCAGACGTGACGAGGCCGGCGGCACCCCTGGCGGGTACGGCCGGCCTCATGCGCTCGATCGAGCGGGTCGTCAGTCGCGCTGACGCGTCTGGTCGGCGGCGTCGCGAGCCTCGTCGTCGGCGCCCCAGCGGCCACCCTCGACGTCCTCGTCGAGGCCGCCACCGGGCGTGCCGGTGATGCCCTTGAGGTGCTCGACGGGCTCGTCACCCGTCTCGTCCTCGCCGGCCGGCGTGAAGGCACGCTCGTGCGCCTTCGACTCGGTCTGCTCGACGTCGAAACCACCCTCGTCCGCGTGGTCGACGGGGTGCGTCGCCGGGATGCCGGTGCGCGAGCGCGCCTGCTGGTCGCCGGCCTCTCCCTGAGCGTCCTCGGCCTGCGCGCCGCCTCGCGAACCGTCGAGCGGCTGATCGAGTGCGCCCGGGTTGCCTGCGGCGTCCTCGAGCGGCGCGCCCGCGATGAGGGCCTCGGACGGCTGCTTGTCGGACGAACTCGTCGCTGCGTTCTGGTCGCTCATCGTGTTCTCCTGTCGTGCCGTTGCGGTGGACGATGAATCGGCGCCACCGGCCTGCTCGGTAGCGGTGTGCGCAGCCACCTGCGTCATGTCGGGGCGCGTCGCCGGCTCGAACCACACGACACCGAGCGGCGGCATCGTGATCTCGGCCGAGTACGGCTGACCGTCCCAGGGGATCTCCTCGGCCTCGACCGAACCCAGGTTACCGACGCCCGAGCCGCCGTACGCCTCGGCGTCGGTGTTGACGATCTCGTTCCACGTACCAAGGTGGGGAAGGCCCACGCGGACGCCGTGGTGCGGGTTGCCGGCGAAGTTCGCGGCGATCGCGACGACGGGGCGGTACCCGTCAGCTTCGGCGGGCGCGAATCGCAGCCACGTGTAGGCGTTGCGGCCCGCGTCGTCGGCGTTGATCCACGAGAAGCCCTCCTCCGAGTGGTCGAGAGCCCACAGGGCCGGGCGCTCGCGGTAGGCGCGGTTGAGGTCCTTCATCATCGCGTGCACGCCGTAGTGCGCGGGCTGGTCGAGCAACCACCAATCGAGGCTGCGACCGTCGGCCCACTCGGCCTCCTGCGCGAACTCCGAACCCATGAAGAGCAGCTGCTTGCCGGGGTGGGCCCACATGTACGCGAGGTAGGCGCGCACGTTGGCGAGCTGCTGCCAGCGATCACCGGGCATCTTGCGCAGCAGGCTGCCCTTGCCGTGAACGACCTCGTCGTGGCTGACGGGCAGCACGAACTGCTCGCTGAACGCGTAGACGAGCGCGAACGTCAGGTCGTGGTGATGATGCTGACGGTAGATCGGCTCACGTGCGACGTAGTCGAGCGAGTCGTGCATCCAGCCCATGTTCCACTTGAGCCCGAAGCCCAGGCCGCCGGTGTCCGTCGAGCGGGTGATGCCCGGCCACGACGTCGACTCCTCGGCGATGATGACGGCACCCGGCGTGCGCTTGTACGCCGTCGCGTTCGTCTCCTGCAGCAGCTGCACGGCTTCGAGGTTCTCCTGGCCGCCGAACTTGTTCGGCACCCATTCGCCGTCCTTGCGGGCGTAGTTGAGGTACAGCATCGAGGCGACACCGTCGACGCGCAGACCGTCGGCGTGGAACTCCTCGAGCCAGTACAGCGCGTTGGCGACGAGGAAGTTGCGCACCTGCGGGCGGCCGTAGTCGAAGATGTTCGAACCCCACTCGGGGTGCCAGCCCTTGCGCGGGTCCGGGTGCTCGTAGAGCGCCTGGCCGTCGAAACGGGCGAGCGCCCACTCGTCGGTGGCGAAGTGGCCGGGAACCCAGTCGAGGATGACGCCGATGCCCTCCTGATGGAGGCGGTCGACGAGGAACTTGAAGTCGTCCGGGTCGCCGAAGCGGCTGTTCGGCGCGTAGTAGCTCGTGACGTGATAGCCCCAGCTCGGCGGGTACGGGTGCTCCATCACGGGCATGAACTCGACGTGCGTGAAGCCCAGATCCTTGACGTAGTTGACGAGGTGCTCGGCCATCTCGCGGTAGCTGAGCCCCTGACGCCACGAACCGAGGTGCACCTCGTACGTCGACATCGGGCCGTGGTGCGCGTTCGTCTCGGCGCGCTTCGTCATCCACGCGTCGTCGTTCCACTCGTAGTGCGAGCTCGTCACCTTCGACGCCGTCGCGGGCGCCGTCTCCGCGAGGCGCGCCATCGGGTCGGCCTTCGCGCGACGCACGCCGTCGCTGCACAGGATCTCGAACTTGTACGCGGTGCCCTCGCGCACGTCGGGGACGAAAAGCTCCCACACGCCCGACTCCCCGAGCGTGCGCATGCCGTGGCCGACACCGTCCCAGTGGTTGAAGTCGCCGACGACGCGCACGGCCTTGGCATTGGGCGCCCAGACGGCGAACGCGGTGCCCGTGACGTCACCCTTGATGCTCGGGTAGGTGCGCACGTGGGCGCCGAGGACGTTCCACAGCTCCTCGTGGCGCCCCTCACCGATGAGGTGGAGGTCGATCTCGCCGAGGGTCGGCATGAAGCGGTACGGGTCGTCGCCGCGGTGCTCGCTGCGGTCGTCATACGTCGTGATGACGCGGTAGTCGGGCATGTACTCACCCGCGATCGCGCCGGCCCAGATGCCGTCGTGCTCGTGCGTGAGCTCGAGCACAGTCTCGCCCATGTCGATGACGACGCCACGCGCCATCGGGCGCACGACGCGGAACGTGATGACGCCGTTCTCGACATGCGCGCCGAGCACACGGTGCGGGTCACGGTGCTCACCGGCGACGACGGCGTCGAGTTCGCTCACCTCGACGCGCGACGGCGTGACGGCGGGCGAGGCGGCGCCGAGGGCGCTCGCGTCGGTGGTAGAAGCGCTGCTCGTCTCACCGGCGGCGCTCAGGCCACCGCCAGAACCCGCGTCGCTCGCGGCCGCCTCGGGCTTGTCTCCCGCAGCCGCGACGGTCGTGTCACCCGTCGCGGGTGCGCCCTGCGGCGCGACGAGCGGAGCGGCGCCGGGAGCGTCGGCATCCTGCGTCGAGACGAGGGGAGCGCCGTTCGTGTCGGACGGGCTCATCGAGGCAGGAGTAGGCGTCGTGCTGTCGTCGGAGGTCATGGTGCTCCTTTCCGCGGCGCCGGTGGGCGCGGCGTCGTCCTCGTCGGCGGGCGTCATCGTGGGCGCCTCGCCGTGGGTCGCGGACGAGTCGGTGGAGGTGGTGAGGATGCGGCCGACGGCGTCGGCGGGGATGCTCAGCCAGTCGGGGCGGTTGCGGGCCTCGTACGAGCACTCGTAGAGCGCCTTGTCGAGCACGAACAGGTCGAGCAGGTCGCGGTCGACGGCGCCGAGTTCGCTCTCGTAACCCGCGAGGAAGGCGTCCTGAGCGGCGCTGACCCACGCGCGGCGGTCGCCGTCGGCGCCGGCGATCTCGTTCTCGATCGTGCCACCGGCGTAGTCGAACGAACGCAGCATGCCCGCGACGTCGCGCACGGCGACGTCCGGTGCCGAGCGCTCCTCGAGCGGACGCAGTGGCTCGCCCTCGAAGTCGAGCAGGACCCACCCACGCCCGCGTACGTCGAGCACCTGGCCGAGGTGGTAGTCGCCGTGGATGCGCTGGAAGCGCGGCCACTGCGCGCTGCGCCCGGCGTCGATGCGGTGGGCGATCTGCGTGGCGCGCTCCGCGAGCTGCGGCGCGTCGTTGAGGGCCGCTGCCGCTCGCTCGTGCATCTCGTCGACGAGGGCATCGACACGGTCGGTGTCGGCCTCGACGCTCGGCAGCACCTCGGCGAGGGTGCGGTGCACCTGCGCCGTCGTACGACCGAGTTCGCGGGCGCCGTCGGTGAAGTCACGGTTCTCGCGAGCCGCGTCGAGGGCCTCACGCCAGGCGTCCCGCACGTCGGGCAGGAACTCCTGCGCGAACGCGAGGTCCGCGACGAGCTGCTCGCGAGAGTGACGCCCCTCCGTGTACGAACCACTGAGAGATGCCAGCAGCGCCGGCACGTGCGTGTTGCCCGCGCTCGTCAGGGCCCCCGTCACCTCGATGTCGGGGTTGGCGCCGACGTTGAGCACACGGAACAGCTTGGCGATGAGCTGCTCGCCGTCGTCGAGGGTGTAGATGATCGACGTGTTCGACTGCTCGCCACGCAGCACCGTGGCGCTGCGCATCGCGGCGAGATCGGCGCTCTGCGGAGCGGGCCGGCCTGCGACGCTCATCTCGACGACACCGTCGCTGCGCTCGGCCTGCGTTCCGCCCGACGCCATCGTCGCGAGCAGGACGGCGGCGAACACCGGGTCGTGCGGGCCGTCGTAGACGTAGCGCGTGCCGAGCGCGGAGTGCTCGATCGTGCCGATGAAGGCGTGCTCCAGCTCCGGCGCGCGCTCACCACGGTAGGTGACGGGCACCTGGTAGGTGGTCTCGTGCTCGGCGTCGAGATCGCGCAGGAACAACACCTCGAGGCCGACCTCACCTGCCGGGTCCTCGAAGCGGAAGGCACTCACCTTGCGCAGGTGCGGCTCACGGCCCTTGGCCTGGAACCAGCGCTGCGTCGCCACCCACGGCGTGAGCAGTTCGAGCTTGCCGGGTGACAACGTGGCGCCGGAGTGGATCTCGGCGACCATCAGAGGTCCTTTCCCTCAGCGTCCGAGGTGGTGTCGTCCTTGAACTCGTCGAGCACCTCGGAGGCGTTGGCCTCCGGGGTACCGGTCGCGGCGGGCAGCGCGTCGTCGGCGCTGACGTCGGACTCGATCGCCAGCCAGTAGAAGCCGCGCGAACCGAGCATGACGGTGACCGTGCCGTCCTCACCGATCTGACCGAAGCCCTGACCGCCGAAGATGTCGGTGAGCTTCGCGCCGGCGAACTTGGCAGCGACCTGCACCCGGGCGCCCTGCGGGCGCGAGCTCAGGTTGTTGATGCACAGCAGGTGCTTCGTCGTCGTGTTCTCGGCCTTCGCGTCCTCGTCCGACATCGAGCGCGTGAACGCGAGGACGGCGTCGTTGTCGGCCGGGGCGACGACGAAGTCGCCCATGCCGAACGCGGGGTAGCGCGAACGCACCGAGAGCATGCCGCGCGTCCAGTGCAGCAACGACGCGCTCGAGGCCATCTGCGCCTCGACGTTGACGTTGTTGTGGTGGTACACGAGGCTCTGGATGACCGGCAGGTACAACTTGCCCGGGTCGGCCGTCGAAAAACCGGCGTTGCGATCCGGCGTCCACTGCATCGGCGTGCGCACAGCGTCACGGTCGTCGAGCCAGATGTTGTCGCCCATGCCGATCTCGTCGCCGTAGTACAGGCACGGCGAGCCGGGCAGCGACAGCAGCAGGGCGTTGATCAGCTCGATCTCGGCGCGACTGTTGTCGAGCAGCGGCGCGAGGCGACGACGGATACCGACGTTGGCGCGCATGCGCGGATCGGGGGAGTACCAGCCGTACATCGCGGCGCGCTCCTCCGGCGTCACCATCTCGAGCGTCAGCTCGTCGTGGTTGCGCAGGAAGGTGCCCCACTGGGTGCCCTTGGGGATCGGGGGCGTTTCGGCGAGCACGTCGATGATGGGCGTCGCCTTCTCCTCGCGCAGCGAGTAGTAGATGCGCGGCATGACGGGGAAGTGGAAGCACATGTGGCATTCCGGTTCTTCCTCGGTGCCGAAGTAGTCGACGACCTCGTGCGGCATCTGGTTGGCCTCGGCGAGCAGGACGCGGCCGGGGTACTCCTCGTCGACCATCCGGCGCAGTTCGACGAGGAACTCGTGCGTCTTCGGGTGGTTCTCGCCGTTGTGCCCCTCCTCCTCGAACAGGTACGGCACGGCGTCGAGGCGGAAGCCGTCGATGCCCATGTCCATCCAGTACCGGACGATGTCGAACATCTCCTCCTGCACGGCCGGGTTCTCGAAGTTGAGGTCCGGCTGGTGGGAGAAGAAGCGGTGCCAGAAGAACTGACGACGCACCGGGTCGAAGGTCCAGTTCGACTCCTCGGTGTCGACGAAGATGATGCGCGCGTCCTCGTACTTCTCGTCCGTGTCGGACCAGACGTAGTAGTCGCCGTACGGGCCTTCCGGGTCCTCTCGGCTCGCCTGGAACCACGCGTGCTGGTCGCTCGTGTGGTTCATGACGAAGTCGGTGATGACGCGGATGCCGCGCGCATGCGCCTGCGCGACGAGCTCCTGGAACTCGGGCAGCGTGCCGAAATCGGGCAGCACCTGCTTGTAGTCGGCGATGTCGTATCCACCGTCGCGCAGCGGCGAGGCGTAGAACGGCGGCAGCCACAGGCAGTCGACGCCGAGCCACTGCAGGTAGTCGAGTCGGGCCATGAGGCCCGAGAAGTCGCCGGATCCGTTGCCCGTCGAGTCGCTGAAACCGCGCACGAGGACTTCGTAGAACACGGCCTTACGGAACCACTGCGGGTCGTGCTTCAGACCCGGCTGGTGCAGACCAAGACCTTGCATGCTCAGAACTTCCTCACGTGGATGATGTGGACGTTTTCGGCGTCCGGCCCGAGCCGGACGAAGTTGTGCTCGCCCCAGTGCCAGGTGGCGTCGCTCAGCAGGTCGTGCGCGACGAACCCTTCGTCCCCACGTAGTCCGAGCGCGCCCATGTCGAGGTGCACCCAGGTCTCGCGCGTCGCGTGCGGGTCTGTGTTGGCGATGACGATGATCGTGTCCTGGCCGCCGTTGGCGCCGTCTCCGATGTCGCGGCTCTTGGAGAAGACGATGAAGTTCTCGTCGTCGACGCCGTGCCATCGCAGGTTGCGCAGGTGCTCGAGCGCCGGGTGGGCGCGGCGGATCTCGTTGAGCCGGCGCAGGTACCAGTCGATCGACTGGCCCTCCTTGGGCCCGCCGGGGGCGTAGTCGGCCCAGCGACGGTCCTTGAACTGGTACTTCTCGTTGTCGTTCTGCTCCTGGGCGCCGGGGCGCGCCACCGACTCCATGAGCTCGTACCCGGCGTAGATGCCGTAGGTCGGCACGAGCGTGGCAGCCAGCGCCGCGCGCAGCTTCCAGGCCGCCGGGCCGCCGTACTGCATGTACGGCGTGAGGATGTCGTGCGTCGTCGGCCAGAAGCTCGGACGCATGTAACTCGCCGTGTCGCCGATGAGTTCGTCGAGGTACTCGCGGATCTCCCACGGCTGGTGGCGCCAGGCGTAGTACGTGTAGCTCTGCTGGAAGCCGATGCGGCCGAGGTTGTGCATCATCGCGGGCTTCGTGAAGGCCTCCGCGAGCCAGATCACCTCGGGGTGGTCCTTGGCGACGTCGGCGATCAGCCACTGCCAGAACTCGACGGGCTTCGTGTGCGGGTTGTCGACGCGGAAGATCGTGATGCCGTGGTCGATCCACACCTGGATGACGCGACGCACCTCGGCGTAGATGCCGGCCGGGTCGTTGTCGAAGTTGAGCGGATAGATGTCCTGGTACTTCTTCGGGGGGTTCTCCGCGTAGGCGATCGTGCCGTCGCTGCGCGTGGTGAACCACTCCGGGTGCGAGGTGACCCAGGGGTGGTCGGGCGCGCACTGCAGCGCGATGTCGAGCGCCACCTCGAGGCCCAGTTCGTTCGCGCGGGCGACGAACGCGTCGAGGTCGTCGAAGTCACCGAGCGACGGCTCGATGGCGTCGTGACCGCCGTCCTTCGACCCGATGGCGTACGGCGAACCAGGATCCTCCGGGCCAGCCGTCAACGTGTTGTTCGGGCCCTTGCGGTTGACCTCGCCGATCGGGTGGATCGGGGTGAGGTAGACGACGTCGAAACCCATGTCGGCGACGGCGGGCAGACGCTCGGCGGCGGTGCGCAGCGTGCCCGAGACCCACTTCTGCGTCTCCTCGTCGAAGTGAGCACCCTCGGAGCGGGGGAAGAACTCGTACCACGCGCCCGTCAGCGCCAGCTTGCGCTCGACGAGCCAGGGGTAGTCGCGGCTGGGGGAGACGAAGTCGCGCAGCGGCAGCCGCTCGAGCACGTCCTTGACCTCGGCGGACGTGCCGGCCGCGAGACGCACGTCGTCGCTGCGCGAGGTGTCGCGCAGGGTCGTGACGGCGTCGCGCAGGACGCGCTCGTCAGCGTCGTCGTAGGTGTTGGTCGCACACGCGCGCTCGAGCACACGGGCGCCCTCTTCGAACATGACCTCGACGTCGACACCCGCGGCGACCTTGATCGTCGCGTCGTGATCCCACGTCCCGTACGGGTCGCTCCAGCCCTCGACACGGAAGTGCCAGACGCCCTCGTGGTCGGCTTCGGCCTCGCCCGTCCACAGGTCGAGCCCCGGGTTCACGCACGTCATCGGGACGATCCGCTCGACGCCGTGCGGCGACGTCATGACGAGGGAGGCGTTGACGGCGTCGTGACCCTCGCGGAACACGGTGGCGCGCACCGTGAACGGCTCGTCGACGACCGACTTCGTCGGCAGGTTGCCGCAGTCGACGATCGGCATGACGTCGGTGACGGGGATGCGGCCGATGCCGCGCGGTGCGTCATCCGCGCGCGCGACGGTGGGTGCGTGCGCGTCCGGTTCGGGACGCTTCTCCTCGGTGTCGGGCGTGTAGCGGCCGGTCTCGGGCGAGGAACTCGCCGGGGTGGACGCGGCGGGTGCGCCCAGGTCGTCGACACTGGCCGACGTGGCAGTGAGATCTGACGTCAGGGGCTCTGAGTCGGGGAACGGGGGCATCTCACCTGGCTGAGAAACTGTCACGTCCGTCACGCTACCCAATGCCACCGACAACCGCCTCCCGGCGGCGATTTCGTGGACAGTGACACGCGCCGCGAGGTGACGGCGACTGCGTCGTAGGGCTGGTACTCATCCGCGGGACTACGATGTTCGGGTGTTTCTGCCGTTGACCGTCGCGCTGCTCGTGACGACGTGCGTCCTCGCCCTGCTGGCCCTCGTCGCCACCGTCCGCGCACGCCCGATCGACAACCCGATGTTCTACCTGACGATCGCCATCGAGGTTCTTCTCGTCATCCAGTTGATCGTCGGCATCGCGACGTCGGCTTCGGCGGATCCGCACATGAACGTCGGCGTCTTCATCGCCTATCTCGTCGGTCTGATCTTCGTGCTGCCCGTCGCCGGGTTCTGGGCCATCGCCGAACGCGAATCGCGCTGGGGTACAGGGGTGCTCCTCGTCGGCGCCGTCGGCCTCGCCGTCATGATCGGCCGCCTCGTGCAACTGTGGAACGGACACGCCTGATGCCTGAAGCCCCTCGCAAGACCACGAACGCACTTCCTGACGGCGCGTCACCCGTCACCCCCGGCGCGGCGTATTCGACGCCGCCGACGCCCGACGAGTCGGGTTCGCGCGGGCGCGTCAACACCGGGCCGGGGCGCATGCTCGTCGCCGTCTACGGGTTGTTCGCGCTCGCCGCGACGGGGCGCTCGATCATGCAGATCGCGCAGTCGTTCGACAAGGCGCCCGTGCCGTACCTGCTATCGGCGCTTGCCGCCGTCATCTACATCGTCGCGACGGTGGCGCTCGCGCGCGGCAACCACGCGTCCGTGCGCCTCGCACGGGCGACGATCACCTTCGAGCTCGCCGGAGTTCTCATCGTCGGATTGTGGAGTGTCCTGCAGCCCAGCGCCTTCCACGACAAGACGGTGTGGTCGCACTTCGGCCAGGGCTACGGCTTCGTCCCGCTCATCCTGCCGATCGTCGGCCTGTGGTGGCTGCGCCGCAACGCCACCCGCTGAACCTGCGCCATCCCGGTCACGCTGCGTCCGCGGTCGCGTTCCGTGACGGACGAGCGCCCGCAGCCGAATCACTTGTTGCTCGTTGCGTCGTGCAGCGGCTGTGGCTGGCGTCGTCGTGACGACAGGTAGGGGTTGTGGAGATTCGCGCTTCTTGGAGCGCGTTTCTCCTCGACCCTTTCCGGGAGCTCAGCCGCGCGACGGCGTGAGCACGAGCATCGACGGGCCGTCGACGGCGCACGTGTCACCGCTCGCGACGAACCGGCCCCCTGACAGCGGCGCCGGCTGCGCCGAATCCCACACGACGCTCCAGCCGCCCCCGTGCGGTGACGGCGGCAACGTCACCGATGCAGCGTCGAGCGCCCCGTGCAGGACGAGCAGCACCGACTCGTCGTCAGTGCTGCTGGCGTCGAACAAGGCCTGCAGCGTCCGCGTCGAGGGGGACGTCCACTCGGCGTCACTCAGCCCGACCCCGGCCGCGGAGAACCAGCGCACGTCAGGCTCACCCGCCACGGCGCGGGAGCCGGGATAGAAATCGGGATGGCGCAGCACGCCGAAGCGGCGCCGTAGGGCGAGCAGGTGCCGCGTCGTCGCGAGCAGATCACGCTGGGCCGGGGAGTGATTCCAGTCGACCCAGCCGATCGGCGAATCCTGGCAATAGGCGTTGTTGTTGCCATGCTGCGTTCGAGCGAACTCGTCGCCTGCGGTCAGCATCGGCACGCCGGCCGACAGCAGCAACGTGCCGAGCATGTTGCGCATCGAGCGCAGTCGTCGGGCTGCGAGATCCGCTGCCACATCGCCCGCACCACCCGAGACGCTCCCGGCAGCGGCGTCTGACGTCGGCTCACCACCCGACTCGTCGACCGCGTCACTCGGCCAACCCTCGACACCGTGATTCCACGACCGGTTGTCACTCGTGCCGTCGCGGTTGTCTTCCCCGTTGGCCTCGTTGTGCTTCGTCTCGTAGGCCGTCAGGTCGGCGAGCGTGAAACCGTCGTGCGCCGTGACGTAGTTGATCGACGCCTGCGGCCGGCGCAGCGGGCCGCCGACCAGGTCCTGCGACCCGGTCAAACGCGTCGCGAGATCCGCCACCCCGCCGCCGGGGTGCTGCCCGCCGCCACCGTCGCCTCGTGATGCCGCCGCAAGGTCGGCGAGCCAGAAGTCACGCACCGTGTTGCGGAACCGGTCGTTCCACTCGGCGAAGCCGGCGGGAAACTGCCCTGTTCGCCACCCGTGGAGGCCGATGTCCCACGGCTCGGCGATCAGCGTCACCTGCGACAGCACCGGGTCTGCCTGCATCGCCATGAGCAGCGCCGCCCGGGGGTCGAAGTCATCACCGGGCGCCCGCCCGAGTGCGACGGCGAGGTCGAAGCGAAAACCGTCGACGTGATACTCGCTCACCCAGTGCCGCAGGGAATCGAGCACGAGGCGCATGACGGCGGGTTCGCGCACGTCGAGGGTGTTGCCGCAGCCGGTCACGTCGATGTCCTCGCCGTGCTCGCCGAGACGGTAGGCGGTCGCATTGTCGAGCCCGCGCAGTGACAACATCGCGCCCTCGTGGCCGCCCTGCTCGCACGTGTGGTTGTAGACGACGTCGAGGATGACCTCGAGCCCCGCCGCGTGCAGCGACCTCACCATCGACTTGACCTCGTCGACGACCCCCTGCGCATCACTCGCATGGGCATACGCCGCGTGCGGCGCGAAGAAACCGAGCGTGTTGTAACCCCAGTAGTTGCTGAGCCCGAGCTTCACCAGGTGCGGTTCGTCGACGAACGCATGCACCGGCAGCAGTTCGACGCTCGTCACGCCGAGATCGCGCAGGTACGTCGTCATCGACGCGTGCGCGAGCCCCGCGTAGGTGCCGCGCAGTTCTTCGGGGACGTCGGGATGCTGCACCGTCAGACCCTTGACGTGCGCCTCGTAGATGACGCGGTCGGCGTCACGCACCTGGGGGCGGGCGTCGCCGCCCCAGTCGAAATCGTGGCTCACGACGACGCCGCGCGGCACGAACGGCGCGGAATCGCGGTCATCCCGCACCCGGGCGTCGCCCGCGAACGCGTCGTCGACGACGTGCCCAAACACTTCGGGCCGCCACGTCATCTCGGCGCTGACGGCGCCCGCATACGGGTCGAGCAGCAGCTTCGCGGGGTTGTGACGCAGGCCCGCCGCGGGCGCCCACGCTCCGTGCGCGCGGTACCCGTACGTCGTCCCGGGGCCGGCCGCCGGAACGAACGCCGCCCAATGGCCGCCGTCGAGGCGCATCATCGAAACGCGCGACTCGCCCGCCGGGGCATCCTGCGTGCCGAACAGGCACAGTTCGACTGCGCTCGCGTGGGCCGCGACGACGCAGAAGATCGCGCCGTCCCGCTCGAGCGTGACGCCCGGACGAGGGGTGCGGACGAAGACTCGTTGCGGGTCGGCCATGCGAACCAGGATAAGAGTCGGTAGGTTGGCCACATGACTGATCCCACAGCTCTGCCCAACTTCGGCCAGCCCGCTCCGGCGCCCGGCACGGGCGCCGGCGACACCTCCGGCGCGGCCTCCCTCACGGACAAGATCGTCGGCATCCTCGGCGGTTTCGGTTTCAACCCGCAGATCGACTCCGACGGCGACATCATGTACTCCGTCGAGGACCAGAACCTCTTCGTGCGCGTCATGGAGGGTGAGATCGCTCTGATTCGCCTGTTCGGTCAGTGGCAGATCACGGACGACATCACGTCCGACCTGACCAAGCGCCTCAACGCGGCCAACGACGTCACCCTCAGCCTCAACATCGTCAAGGTCGGCATCGCGCGCGACATGGTCGTCGTCTCCGGTGAGCACCTCGTGACGCCGGATCTCGACCTCGAGATGGTGCTGCCGTCGACGACGCAGATGATCCTGCAGGCGACGCAGTTGTGGCACCAGAGCGCCAGCTCCGACGGCCCGCACGCGGCCGAGGGCGGCGTCCCCGCGTTCGCGCAGCCCGGCGAGGGTGACGCGCCCGCCGGCGGGCAGGCCTGAGCCATGGCTGAGCAGGTCGCCTACGGCCAGTGGGTCAAGCTGGATGTGACGGACGGTGTCGCCACCATCCGCATCGATCGACCCAAGATGAACCCGCTCGACGCGGAGATCCAGGATTCGCTCGCGCGTGTCGCGGCCGACCTGCTCGACGACGCCGACGTGCGCGCCGCCATCATCACCGGTGGAGACAAGGTGTTCGCGGCTGGCGCCGACATCAAGGAGATGCAGCAGCTCGACTACGTCGACATGGTCGAACGTGGCACGAAGCTGCAGAACGCGTTCCGCGCGCTCGCCGAGCTGCCGTTCCCGACGGTCGCCGCCATCGAGGGGTACGCCCTCGGCGGCGGCTGCGAACTCGCCATGACGGCGGACTTCCGCATCGCCGCGAACGACGCGACGCTCGGCCAGCCCGAGATTCTGCTCGGCGTCATCCCGGGTGCGGGCGGCACGCAGCGGCTCGCTCGTCTCGTCGGGCCGTCGAAGGCGAAGGACATCGTCTTCTCCGGTCGCTTCGTCAAGGCTGACGAGGCGCTGGAGATCGGTCTCGTCGACGAACTCGTCGAGCCCGGCACGACGTACGAGGCGGCGCTCGCGAAGGTCAAGCCGTTCGTCAACGGCCCGCGTGTCGCCCTGCGCGCCGCGAAGGAGGCCATCAACCGTGGCCTCGACGGCGACCTCGCGACGGGGCTCGCCATCGAGTCGCAGCTGTTCACCGGCCTGTTCGCCACGAAGGACCGCGAGATCGGCATGCGTTCGTTCGTCGAGCAGGGGCCGGGCAAGGCGCAGTTCGAAGGCCGCTGAGCATGATCAAGCAGTGGAAGGTCGAACCCGATTGGCAGGAGCCGTTCCTCGCGGCTCTCGCCGATCGGGGCGCGACCCCCGCGCAGCGTGACGACGCCCTCGGCGACGTCGACGACGCCTGCATCCGCCAGAACAAGACGGCACGCGAGATCTTCGGAGATCCCGTCGCCTACGGAAAGGACTACCCCGTGTCATCGCCCTTGACCGCCCGCGAGGCGGGCCAGGCGCGCACGCGCGCCATCGTGCTGGCCCTGGCCGGGCTCGTCGGCATGTTCTTCGCCCTGCTGGGCTGGACCGGCATGGTGCGCGACGTCGACAAGGTGTGGGGCGCGAACCCCACGATCTGGTTCGTCGTCGGCCTCGTCATCGCGATCGCGGCCGCGATCGTCGACACGCTCCTCGGCCGCAAGGCCGACTTCACACAGGGGGAGACGGGTGCCGCCTCGACTCTCGTCAACCGTCTGCTGCCCTGGATCATCGTCGCGCTGACGTTGATCGGTCTGCTCGTCGTCAAGCTGACGCACGGCTGATTCACTTCCTCACATCCACGATCCGTGCGAGGGCTCGACGCCGACGTTACCGACGGGTAACGTAATCTCGGACGGACAAGCTCCTACGAAAAGGACGGTAGACGCATGAACATCGTCGTCTGTGTCAAGCACGTGCCCGACGCCCAGGGCGAGCGCGGCTTCTCCGAGGACAACACCACCGACCGCGAGAACGTCGACGGCCTCCTGTCGGAGCTCGACGAGTACGCGGTCGAAGAAGCACTCAAGATCGTCGAGTCCGAAGGCGGCGAGGTGACGGCGCTGACCGTCGGCCCCGCCGACGCAGCCGAAGCAGTCAAGAAGGCGCTGCAGATGGGCGCCGACAAGGGCATCCACATCAGCGACGACGCCATCGCCGGCTCCGACGCCCTCGCGACGTCGCTCGTCATCGCCGAGGCCGTCAAGAAGGTCGGCCAGCCCGACATCGTGATGTTCGGTCTCGCCTCGACCGACGGCGGCATGAGTGTCATCCCGGCCATGGTCGCCGAGCGCCTCGGCCTGCCGCAGCTCACGCAGGTCTCGACCCTCGAGGTCTCCGGCGCTCAGGCGACGGGTCGTCGTGACTCCGACGTCGCGTCCGAGACGGTCGTCGCGTCGCTGCCGGCCGTCGTGTCGGTGACCGACCAGATCAACGAGCCGCGCTACCCGTCCTTCAAGGGCATCATGGCGGCCAAGAAGAAGCCGGTCGAGGAGATGAGCCTCGCCGACCTCGGTGTCGACGCCGGCCAGGTCGGTCTCGACGCCGCGGCCACCAAGGTGCTCGACACGACGAAGCGCCCCCCGCGCGAGCAGGGCCAGATCGTCACCGACGAGGGCGACGGCGGCACGAAGCTCGTCGAGTTCCTCTCCGGCGCCAAGCTCATCTGATCGCCACCGACACTTTCTGACTGAGGAGAAACACACCATGGCTGAAGTTCTCGTCCTGGTCGACCACGTCGATGGCCAGGTCCGCAAGGTCACCGCTGAGTTGCTGACGCTCGCGCGCAGCCTCGGCACGCCGTCCGCCGTCTTCGTCGGTTCGAACGTCGACGCCGCACGCCCGCGTCTCGCGCAGTTCGGCGCCGAGAAGGTCTACGTCATCGACTCCGCCGAGGTCGACGGTCACCCGGCCCCGCTCGCCGAGGCGCTCGCCGCCGTCGTCGAGCAGGCCTCGCCGGCCGCCGTTCTGCTGCCCTCGTCGGGCACGAACAACGAGGCCGCGGCGCGCCTCGCCGTCAAGACCAACTCAGGTCTGACGACGGACGCCGTCAACGTCGAGGCCGGCGACGGTGGTGCGCCGGTGACGACGCAGTCCGTGTTCGCCGGTTCCTGGACGCTCAAGGCACAGGCCACGACGCCGATGTCGATCATCACGGTGAAGCCGAACTCGGCGACGCCGCAGGCGTCGCAGTCGCAGGCTGCTCCGGTCGCCGTCACCGTGTCCGTCTCGGACGCGGCGAAGAGCGCCCAGATCACCGACCGCAAGGAGAAGCAGAAGTCGGGTCGTCCCGAGCTCAGCGAGGCGCGCATCGTCGTCTCCGGTGGTCGCGGCACGAACGGTGACTTCTCGCCCGTCGAGGCGTTCGCCGACTCGCTCGGTGCGGCTGTCGGTGCTTCGCGCGCCGCCGTCGACGCTGGCTGGTACCCGCACACCAATCAGGTCGGCCAGACGGGCAAGCAGGTCTCGCCGCAGCTGTACGTCGCCGCCGGCATCTCCGGTGCCATCCAGCACCGCGCCGGTATGCAGACGTCCAAGACGATCGTCGCCGTCAACAAGGACGAGGAGGCGCCGATCTTCGAGCTCGTCGACTTCGGCGTCGTCGGCGACCTGTTCAACGTGCTGCCGCAGGCCACCGAGGCCGTCGCGAAGGCCAACAACTGACCTGACGCACCTCTCGCGCGTCGAAGGCGCCCGGCTTCCCATCAGGGAGGCCGGGCGCCTTCGTCATACCAACCGTTGCCCGCGAGCCGTTTGGTCCGTCCTGGGCCGCCGGTGCGGCATCACCCGGTGGGTTGCTGATCGCTGTTGGGACATGATCCACCCTCGTCGCCGGGGGAGTGCTCGCTGGTCGTCGCTGCACCTTCCAGAACGCGAGGCGCCTGATCGTCGACACGTGCGACACCGGGGGCGTCGAGCGTTGACTCATCCTTGCCGGGGTCTGCCTCGCGCGGCGGGGGTCCGACGATCAGCGAACCGTGCTTCGCTGCCGACCGCGAGAACTGGCTGCCTCATAAAGCGAACTTTGAAAAGTTCTACGAGTATACTCAAGGAAGTCAAGCCTCCCAGAGTTGACATTGTGTAAACTCTGGGAGAGCACCATACAACCGATTGAAATGCAGTCCATCGAGTCCGCGCCGACTGTCGACGCGCTGAAGGGCACCCGAGTAAGACCTGTTTCTCAGTGATCAGCTCGCTTCTGATCCAGACCGAGTCGGATCACTGATTTGGAGCGGTGGGGCTCGCGTCGTGGGGTGGGGTGCCCATGTGGGACTACTGGGGCAGTTCCGAGGGGCTGCCGGTTTCTGGTTGGAAAATACATGTTTCGAGGCTCAGGGTGAAGAGAAGATTGTCTGCTCTCTACTTCCGGCAAACCCACCGATCGTCGGCCGGCTCACGAATGATGTTTTGGACGCCTGCACGCGCCACGTCTCGCGTCGTTTGAATATGTTGAATGTGAGTCAAGACTCACTCCCATCTATCGCTCAGGCAGATGCGCGCAGTCCTCATCTCGTCGAGGGAGCTGCTGGCCTCCTTCTTGCCGCCAAAGCTCTTGAGGTGGGCGGGCGCCGCGTGAGTCACGGTCTGGATATGTTCCGAAATCGTCTTTCTCGACCCGTTTACAGTCACAGTCTCGGGTGGCACGCCGGCTTGGCGGGTTTGCTGAGAACTCTCGATGCGTCGAGCGCGCAGGCGTGGCTCGCCGCCAACCGCGCGCAGCTGGGCCGCCGCTTGGATTTGGGAACGTCCTCCCCTGCGCATACGGCTCGCGGAGTATGGGGGGCTGAGCATGGGCTTGGCGCCCTCGACCTGTCGCTGAGAAGACTGTCGATCGATGTCTGCAAAAGTGTCCTCGGGGAAGCTGTTCTATGACGATTACCAAAGGTCGCTCTGCTTTTTCCCTGTGGTTCGCGGGCGAGACCGTGTCGCAGCTGGGCACGTCTTTGGCGATGCTTGGGTGGACGCTCCTCGCCTACTCCGTGACGCACGACGTCAGGGCCGCGGCGCTGGTGGGTGCATTGCGCACCGCCACTCAGATCGTCACCGTGCTACCGGGCGGGCTGATCTCGGATCGCCTTGACCGTCGCAGCCTGCTCCTCCTCGACGCCGGGGTAGAGGTGCTCCTCTACGGCGTGCTCGCTGCCTTCATCGTCACCGACGTGCTGAGTCTCGGGCTGCTCGCAGCGCTGGCCGTCATCCAAGGCGCGTGCAGTGGGGCACTGGGCTCGGTGCGCCACACCGTTCTGCCTGACCTCGTCGAGGAGGATGAATTAGGAGAGGCCGTCGCGCGCATGCAGACGAGGGACGCGGTGATCGCCACCCTCGGCCCGCCCCTCGGTGGTGTGCTCTACGGCATCGGGCCCGTAGTGCCGTTCGTGTCCAACATGGTGCTCTCGGCAATGGAGTGGGCATTCACGACGCGCTTGCCTCGCCGGCTCGGCACACTTGACCGCGAGCGGCCCACCGAGCCTCTGCGTGCCGCGCTGTTCGCAGGGTTCGGGTGGCTGCGGCGTTCGCGCGGCCCAGACGCTCCTGCTACTCGGGCTCATCGGGAACTGCGCGGTCATCTCACTCGCCATCGGGCTCAACCTGCACCTGCAGGCAACGGGTCAGGGCGCCTGGCGTGTGGGTGTGGTGGACGGCGTCGCTGGAATCGGCCTCGTGCTGGGCGGGATGCTCGCCCACCGGGTCATGGGACGCTGGCCGGCTCGTGAACTCATAGCAGGAGCCATGCTCACCATGGCGGTGATCGCCAGCGTTCTCGCCGTCACGCATAGTTTCAGGTGGATGGTGGGTCTCGCACTCTTTCTCTTCATGCCCGTGCCCACCGTCGCTGTGGCGGCGCAGCCCTACCTGCTCGGCCTCATTCCGGACGAGCTGCGGGGACGCGTGCTGACGGCCGCGGGCCTCGCTTCTCTCGTGTTCAGCTCCAGCGCGCAAGCATTGTCCGGTCTGGTGCTCGACTGGGCAGGCTTCGAGGCGCTCGCCGGGGGCGTGGCCGTCCTGTTGTTGCTCGCGGCAGCCGTTGGGACGTTCTCAGATGCCGTACGCAACATCCCGGCACCCGATGCTGAGAGCGCAGGGTGATGTCGGGGCGGCGTCACCAGCCGGGCCACCCCGCCGGCGTGAGCCATAGGTGAGCCCCGACTATCTCGCGGCCGACGCGCAACGCGTTGTGCAGTGACGGTGTGTTGTCGGGGTGGATGGTGCCCCACAGCACGTCGCCGTCGGCGGCCGGCAGCATCTCGAAGAGGTGCTGCATCGCAGCGGGGGCGAGCTTTTGGCCGCGGTGCGGCGCGTCGATGACGTTCTCGGCGACGGTGAATCCCGTCATGCCATGGGCGTTCCAGCGAAAGGCGGCGATGATCCCGACGAGTCGGCCGGCGAGGTGGATGCCGAAGAGCGTTCCCGCCGCGGCGTGTTCGTCGAATTCCTCCAGGGTCTGGGGCGTGGACCACAGACGCGTCTCGGGGTTCTGTTCCGCCAGATCGTCGTGGACCCGCTCCGCGAGCCGCGACGCCGCCGATGCCGAGATGGGCGCGAGGGTCACGTCGTCGAACCTCGTGCTCCGAGGACGCTCTCGCAACTCGCGAATGAGACCGGCCACGAGGTAGGTGTCCACCTCTGTCTGAAACCCGAAGGCTTCAAGGGAAACGCGCGCCGAGTCCGGCGACGACGTGAAGACCTGGAGCCTCCCGGGCGCGAACGGGGCGTAGGCCCGCGCGATCTCGTCGGCCATGGCGTGCCAGTGATCGCCCGACGACGCGTCGCCGACGTCGTGCGCCGCGATCTCCACGAACGGCTTGGTGAGGTCGCGACCTCGAAACCGGATCCCGGTGACGGCCCAGCCACCGCAGGGCAGGGTGAGGAGGCGATTGGCCCAGTCGACGGCATCGGGCACGTCGATGACGGCGACGCCGTCGCGGTAGGCGGCGCCGAACTCCTCGTCTCCGACCCACTCGGCACCTTCGGCGAGGTGGGCCCGCATGTTCGTGGCCAGCGTCGGTTCGTCGTACCAGTCGCGCAATCGGGGGTGGACGTCGCGCAGGGCAGCGGTCGTGATGGCGTCGTGGAGGCCGACTGAGGATTCAGGTGAGGTGGTCATCGCCGTCAGTGTGACCCGTGAGGTCCGCCGCATGCATCCGAATTTCCAGGGACCACACCGGGCCTGCGCGCCAGGCGTTCACCAGGCTCATCGGGCGCGACATGGCGCTGTCGGCGGGCGGGACTAAGCTTGGCGGGTGCCGAATCGCGTGTATCTCGACCATGCTGCCACCTCGCCGATCCACCCCGAGGTGATCGACGCGATGGCGAAACAGATGGCAATCGTGGGCAATGCGTCCAGCCTGCATACGAGTGGCCGCAATGCGCGCGGCGTCGTCGAGGAGTCGCGCGAGCGGATCGCAGCGGCTCTGGGGGCGCGTCCGTCGGAGGTCATCTTCACCTCCGGCGGCACCGAGAGCGACAACATGGCCATCAAGGGCACCTACCGCGCGACGCGCCGCATCGATGACGCGCGGCGCCGGCTCGTCGTCAGTGGCATCGAGCACCACGCCGTCCTCGACGCCGTCGAGGCGCTCGTCGCGCACGAGGGTGCGGCCGTCACCTGGGTCGAACCCACGAGCGACGGTGTCATCACGGCAGCAGCCGTCCGTGCCGCGATCGAGGCTGACGGTGGGCCGCAGACCGTCGCGCTCGTCAGCGTCATGTGGGCGAACAACGAGGTCGGCACCGTGCAGCCCATCGCCGAGATCGGTGCCGTCTGCGCGGAGTTCGCGATCCCGTTCCACACCGACGCGGTGCAGGCGATCGGCCACGTCGACGTCGACTTCGCCGCATCGAACACGACGATGCTCGCGCTCACCGGCCACAAGCTCGGCGGGCCACAAGGCGTCGGAGCGCTGCTGCTCGCCCGCGACGCGAAGCTCGACCCGCTGACCCACGGCGGCGGCCAGGAGCGTCAGGTGCGTAGCGGAACGCTCGACGTCGCCGGCATCCGGGGCTTGGCCATCGCCGTCGAACTCGCCTGTGCCGCACGCGAAGATGAGGCCGTGCGTCTCGTCGGCCTGCGTGACGCCCTCATCGACGGCGCCCTCGCGCTCGACCTCGGTATCGAGATCAGCGGCGCCTGGACGCGCGGCGACAGCACGTCACGGCTCCCCGGCAACGCCCACCTGCGTGTTCCCGGTTGTGACGGCGACTCGATGCTCTACCTGCTCGACGCCGCGGGCGTCGAGTGCTCGACGGGCTCGGCGTGCCAGGCCGGCGTGCCGCGTCCCAGCCACGTCCTGCTCGCCATGGGCATCCCCGAGGAACGAGCGCGCGGCGCATTGCGCCTCACCCTCGGGCATACCTCGACGCAGGCCGACGTTGACGCCTTTCTGGAGGCGCTGCCGGCCGTCGCCGAACGCGCCCGCAGAGCCCAGGAAGCTACCAGGAAGGTGTCGTGATGCGCGTCGTCGCCGCGATGAGCGGTGGAGTCGATTCCGCCGTGGCCGCCTCGCGCATGCTCGAGGCGGGCCACGACGTCGTCGGGGTCCACCTCGCGTTGTCCCAGTCCGCTGCCACGCTGCGCGAGAGCGCTCGCGGCTGCTGCACGATCGAGGACGCCGGTGACGCGCGCCGCGTCGCTGATCGCCTCGGCATCCCGTTCTACGTGTGGGACATGGCCGAGCGGTTCAAGGCCGATGTCGTCGAGGATTTCGTCGCCGAGTACGAAGCCGGACGTACCCCCAACCCGTGTCTGCGCTGCAACGAGAAGATCAAGTTCGCGGCGCTGCTCGACAAGGCGCTCGCGCTCGGTTTCGACGCCGTCGCGACCGGTCACTATGCGCAGATCGTCGAGGGCCCGAACGGCAAGGAGCTGCATCGGGCCGTCGACATGGCGAAGGACCAGTCGTACGTCCTCGGGGTGCTCGACGCCGAGCAGCTCGCGCACTCGTTCTTCCCGCTCGGCGACACGACGAAGCCGCAGATTCGTGAGGAGGCCGCGGCCAAGGGCTTCTACGTGGCGAACAAGCCCGACAGCCACGACATCTGCTTCATCGCCGACGGCGACACCAAGGCGTGGCTGACGAAGCGGCTCGGTGAGAAGCCCGGCGACATCGTCGACACCGACGGTGAGGTCGTCGGCCGGCACGAGGGCGCGTACGCGTACACCGTCGGTCAGCGTCGCGGGCTCGGACTCAAGGTGCCGCGCGACGACCACGCGAAGCGGTACGTCGTCGACGTCCAGCCGAAGACGAACACCGTCGTCGTCGGAACGGCCGATCTGCTCGGCGTCGACGTCATCGAAGGCTTGCACGCCCGCTGGCCCGGCCCGCCGCCCGTCGGTGAGGTGCGGCTCGGCGCGCAGCTTCGGGCGCACGGCGAGGAGTTTCCTGCGACCGTGACCGCTGACGATGACCGCGTCGTCGTGCGGCTCGACGCGCGCACACGCGGCGTGGCGCCGGGGCAGTCGGTCGTGCTGTACGAGGGCACGCGCGTCGTCGGGTCGGCGACGATCACCGCTACGTCACGTGCGCCGCGTCAGTCGAGTTCTGTTGTTACGGTGGGAGATTCGACGACAAGCTCTGACGGTTCCCCGAGCGTCGGGGGCGAGTGAGTAGGCCGTGGCAGATCTTCTCGGGCCTCGCACGAGCGGCGTCGGTTCGCTGCCCGACGTCGGGTCGCGCGACGCCGTGCGGCAGGTGCGCGACCTGCTCGTCGGGGATGTTCCCGACGGCTTCGGCATCCCGTACGTTCCCGAGCAACCGGCGCGTGGGCCGGGCGCCGACATGATCGGCCGAGCTGCCGACCTGCTCGTCGAGATGCCGGTCGACCTGCAGCCCAGTGGCTGGCGCCTCACGCCCCCGGGCTCGGCTCGCGGGCGCGACCTGCGCCGCGCTCAAGGGTTTTTGCAACAGGATCTCGACGAGGTCGCCGAGGCCTACGACGGCTATGTCGGACCGCTCAAGACGCAGGTGTGCGGTCCGTGGACGCTGGCCGCGTCGCTGTGGTTGCCCCGCGGGGAACGCGTCGTCAGCGACGCCGGGGCGTCGCGAGATCTGGCACAGTCGCTGGCCGCGGGCGCCGTCGGCCACGTCGAGCACCTGCGACGTCTCGTGCCCGGCGCCGACGTCGTCGTCCAGCTCGACGAACCGAGCCTGCCCGCCGTGCTCGCCGGCTCGATTCGCTCGCTGTCCGGCATGCGCCGGCTGCATCCCGTCGACGAGGGGCGGGCCGGTGAGGTTCTGCGCGACGTCGTCGACGCGGTCAGGGCGAGCGGGGCGAGCGTGACGGCGCACTGCTGCGCGCCCGACGCGCCGATCGCGCTCCTGCGTCGCGCGGGCCTCGACGGTGTCGCGCTCGACACGTCGCTCGTCGCCGAGCCCCAGTTCGACGCCCTGGGTGAGGCGATCGACGGCGGGATGACGCTGTGGGCCGGGCTCGTGCCAACCACGTCGACCGAGCGTCACCCGCGCGTCCACGTCGAACGGTTCCTCGCGATGTGGAACCGCATCGGATTCGGGGCTGAGGAGTTCGACCGTCTCGTCGTCACCCCCGCGTGTGGTCTGGCGACGCTGCCGCCCAAGGACGCCCTTCGCATTCAGCGCCTCGCGATCGAAGCGGCCACGATGCTGCGAGAAAGCGTCGGCTGACGTCGTCGACGCATCTGGTGCCATAGCTCGTCCTGCCGACGAGAGCGTCGAACCTGACGCAAGCAGCACACCGGCCTCGCGTGGCCTCAGCCGCGGAATTCCGGGGTTGTCGTGCCGGTGGTGCAGGATGGAGCACGTGAGCGAGACGACGCCCAGGAAGGGCCGCCAGGCGAAGGCGGACACGCTGCGCACCGACGTACCCGACGCGGTGCGCCACCGCGCGGCGGAACTGACCGAGCAGATCGACGGCCACCAGTTCGCGTACTACGTGAAGGATGCGCCCACGATCAGCGATGGCGAGTACGACGAGTTGTTGCGCGAACTGCAGGGCGTCGAGGAGAGCTACCCCGAGCTGCGTTCGCCGGAGTCGCCGACGCAGCGAGTGGGGGGCACGTACTCGACGGAGTTCACGGCCGTCGACCACGTCGAGCGCATGCTGAGCCTCGACAACGCGTTCAGCCCGGAGGAACTCGCGGAATGGGGCGACCGCGTCGTGCGCGAGGCCAACACGAGCTTCCACTACCTGTGCGAGCTGAAGATCGACGGGCTCGCCATCAACCTGCTCTACGAGAACGGCAAGCTCGTGCGCGGCGTGACGCGCGGCGACGGGCGCACGGGCGAGGACGTCACGCTCAACGTCCGCACGATCCAGGGCATCCCGCTCGAACTGCACGGCGACGACCTACCTCAGCTCGTCGAGATCCGCGGTGAGGTGTTCTTCCCGGTCAAGGAGTTCGAGGCGCTCAACGCCTCACTCGTCGAAGAAGGCAAGTCGCCGTTCGCCAACCCGCGCAACGCGGCGGCGGGCTCGCTGCGACAGAAGGACCCGGCGAAGACGGCCAAGCGGCCGCTGCGGATGCTGGTCCACGGCATCGGTGCGCGCACCGGGTTCGACATCACCCGCCAGAGCGAGGCCTATGAACTGCTCGCCGACTGGGGGCTGCCGACGTCGCCCTACGCCGAGGTCCTCGACACGATGGACGAGGTGCAGAAGTTCGTCGCCCACTACGGGGAGCACCGGCACTCCGTCACGCACGAGATCGACGGTGTCGTCGTCAAGGTCGACGAGATCGCGGTGCAGCGCGCCCTCGGCGCGACGTCACGCGCGCCCCGCTGGGCCATCGCCTACAAGTACCCGCCCGAAGAGGTCAACACGAAGCTGCTCGACATCGAGGTCAACGTCGGACGCACCGGCCGCGTCACCCCGTTCGGCATGATGCAGCCCGTCAAGGTCGCCGGCTCGACGGTGTCGATGGCGACGCTGCACAACGCGTTCGAGGTCAAGCGCAAGGGCGTGCTGATCGGCGACACCGTGGTGCTGCGCAAGGCGGGCGACGTCATCCCAGAGATCGTCGGGCCCGTCGTCGAGGCGCGCACGGGCGACGAGCGGGAGTTCGTCATGCCGACGCACTGCCCGGCCTGCGGCACTGAGCTCGCCTACGAACGTGAGGGCAACAAGGACATCCGCTGCCCGAACGGCCGCACCTGTCCCTCCCAGTTGCGTGAACGCCTGTTCTCGCTCGCAAGCCGTGGCGCCTTCGACATCGAGGCCCTCGGCTGGGAGGGCGCCATCTCGCTGCTCGAATCGGGGGTGCTGACGGACGAATCCACCCTGTTCGACCTCACCTACGACGACCTCGCCCGGGTGCCCCTCTACACGCGCGTCGCGAAGAAGAGCGACCCGGAGGCCAAGGTGCGCGACGGACGCATCGTCTCGGCGACGGGGGAGAAACTGCTCGCCAACCTCGAAGTCGCCAAGACGCAACCGTTGTGGCGCGTCATCGTCGCCCTGTCGATCCGACACGTCGGCCCGACGGCGGCGCGCGCGCTCGCGACCCAGTTCGGTTCGATCGACGCAATCCGTGACGCCGACGAGGCGACGCTCGCCGCGACCGACGGCGTCGGCGCCGTCATCGCCCACTCGATCAAGGAGTGGTTCGCCGTCGACTGGCACGAGAACATCGTCGCCGGGTGGGCCGCGAGCGGCGTGCGCATGGAGGACGAACGCGACGAGTCGATAGAGCAGACCCTCGCCGGTCTGACGATCGTCGCGACCGGTTCGCTCGAGAACTTCACGCGTGACGGCGTCAAGGAGGCGATCATCGCGCGCGGCGGCAAGGCATCCGGCAGCGTGAGCAAGAAGACCGACTACGTCGTGCTCGGCGAGAACGCGGGGTCGAAGGCGACGAAGGCCGAGGAGCTGGGTCTGCGCATCCTCGACGAGGCCCAGTTCACGCGCCTGCTCGAGGGCGGCGCGGCCGCTCTCGGTGACGGAGTGGGCGACGACGAAGGCGCAGCGGGTGACGAAGTGTCCGAGCTTGCCGTCGACGACGCGCTCGAAGAAGCTCACGCTCCGGTCGATCCGGAGCCCGCCGCCACGGACGATGAAACCACGGACGGTGGAACCGCACCGGCCGACACCACGACGAAGGAACCTGACGATGAGTGACGTGACGATCTACTGGCGGCCGGGTTGCCCGTTCTGCACCCGCCTCGAGCGCGCGCTGGGCGCCGACGGCACGCGCGCGACGTGGCGCAACATCTGGGAGGACGAGGAGGCTCGCGAGTTCGTCGCGATGGTCAATGACGGCAACGAGGTCGTGCCCACCGTCGTCATCGACGGCCGTCCCCACACCAACCCCGACCCGGCCCTGGTCAAGAAGGCGCTCGTGGGCTGAGTGCCCACCCGAGCACGCCGATCCACACACCACATAGGATGACGCCCATGTCTTCTCTCTCCCGCGATGAGGTGGCGCACGTCGCCGGCCTGGCCCGCATCCAGCTCTCGGACGACGAACTGGAGACGTTCGCCGGCCAGCTCGACTCGATCGTCGGCTTCGTGGCCAGCGTCAGCGAGGTCGCGGCCGATGACATCCCGCCGATGTCGCACCCGCTGCCCCTGACGAACGTGACGCGTGCTGACGAGGTGCGAGCGTCGTTGAGCGCCGAGGAGGCGCTCGCGATGGCCCCGGCGAGCGAGCAGCAGCGCTTCGCGGTGCCGCGCATCCTCAGCGAGGACTGATCCATGAGTGCTGACACGACCGACGAGACGAGCAAGGGTTCGACCGTGACCGACATCATCCGCCTCAGCGCCGCCGAGATGGCGAGCAAGCTCGCCGACGGCAGCCTCACCTCCGTCGAGCTGACGCAGGCCCACCTCGACCGCATCGCGGCGGTCGACGGTGACGTCCACGCCTTCCTCCGCGTCAACGCCGAGGAGGCGCTCGCCACGGCCGCGCAGGTCGACGCCGACCGCGCCGCCGGCAAGACGCTGCACCCCCTCGCCGGTGTCCCCGTCGCCGTCAAGGACGTCGTGACGACGAAGGGCCAGCCGACGACGGCCGGTTCGAAGATGCTCGAGGGCTGGATCCCGCCGTACGACGCAACGATCGTCACGAAGCTGCGCGCTGCCGGCATGCCGATCCTCGGCAAGACGAACATGGACGAGTTCGCGATGGGTTCCTCGACCGAGCACAGCGCCTACGGTCCGACGCACAACCCGTGGGATCTCGAGCGCATCCCGGGCGGCTCCGGTGGCGGTTCGGCCGCCGCCGTCGCGGCTTTCGAGGCGCCCCTTGCGGTCGGCACCGACACGGGCGGCTCGATCCGTCAGCCCGCGTCCGTCACCGGCACCGTCGGCACGAAGCCGACGTACGGCGGCATCAGCCGTTACGGCCTCATCGCCATGGCGAGCTCGCTCGACCAGGCCGGCCCGTGCACCCGTTCCGTCCTCGACGCCGCGCTGCTGCACGACGTCATGGGCGGGCACGACGGGATGGACTCGACGTCGATCGACGCCCCCGTCCCGCCCGTCGTCGAGGCGGCGAAGCGCGGCGACGTCTCCGGCATGAAGATCGGCATCATCGAGCAGCTCGACGGTGAGGGTTATCAGAGCGGCGTCAAAGCGCGCTTCGACGAGGCAGTTGCGGCCCTCGTCGACGCCGGCGCTGAGGTCGTGACCGTCTCGTGCCCGAGCTTCGAACAGGCGCTCGCCGCCTACTACCTCGTCATGCCGTCGGAGGTCAGCTCCAACCTCGCGAAGTTCGACGCCATGCGCTACGGCCTGCGCGTCTCGCCCGAGGGCGTCGAGGCTCCGTCGGCCGAGCAGGTCATGGCCGCCAGCCGTGACGCGGGCTTCGGCAGCGAGGTGAAGCGACGCATCATCCTCGGTACCTATGCCCTCTCGAGCGGTTACTACGACGCCTACTACGGCCAGGCGCAGAAGGTGCGCACGCTCATCGCACGCGACTTCGCCAAGGCGTTCGAGACGGCCGACGTCCTCGTCAGTCCGACGTGCCCGACGACGGCGTTCAAGCTCGGCGAGAAGCTCGAGGACCCGATGGCGATGTACCTCAACGACGTCGCGACGATCCCCGCCAACCTCGCCGGTCTGCCCGGCATGTCGCTGCCCGCCGGTCTGTCGGACGACGGGCTTCCCGTCGGCTTCCAGATCCTCGCACCCGCGACGAAGGACGAGCGCATGTACGAGGTCGGGGCCGCGCTGGAGAAGGCACTCGAGAAGACCTGGGGCGGGCCGCTGCTCGCGAAGGCTCCGGCACTGAAGGAGAACAACTGATGGACGCCGTCCTCGACTACGACGAGGCCCTCGCGACGTACGACCCCGTCATGGGGTTCGAGGTGCACGTCGAGCTGAACACGAACACGAAGATGTTCTGCGGCTGCGCCACCGAGTTCGGCGCCGAGCCCAACACGCAGACGTGCCCCGTCTGCCTCGGTCTGCCGGGCGCGCTGCCTGTCGTGAACGCCAAGGGCGTCGAGTCGGCCATCCGCATCGGTCTCGCGCTCAACTGCGAGATCGCCGAGTGGTGCCGCTTCGCCCGGAAGAACTACTTCTACCCGGACATGCCGAAGAACTTCCAGACGTCGCAGTACGACGAGCCGATCGCGTTCGACGGCTACCTCGACGTGGAGCTCGAGGACGGCACCCCGTGGCGCGTCGAGATCGAGCGCGCGCACATGGAGGAGGACACGGGCAAGTCGCTGCACGTCGGTGGTGCGACCGGTCGCATCCAGGGCGCCGACCACTCGCTGCTCGACTACAACCGCGCGGGCATCCCGCTCATCGAGATCGTGACGAAGCCGCTCGTCGGAGCGGGGGAGCGCGCGCCCGAGATCGCAAAGGCGTACGTCGCCGCGATCCGTGAGCTGATGCGCGCCCTCGACGTCTCGGACGCCCGCATGGAGCAGGGATCGATGCGGTGCGACGCCAACGTCTCGCTCATGCGCAAGGGCGCCGACGAGTTCGGCACCCGCACGGAGACGAAGAACGTCAACTCGTTGCGTTCCGTCGAGCGCGCGGTGCGCTACGAGATCACGCGCCAGGCCGCCATCCTCGACGACGGTGGCTCCATCCTGCAGGAGACGCGCCACTGGCACGAGGACACGGGCGTCACGACCTCCGGGCGCCCGAAGTCGGACGCCGACGACTACCGCTACTTCCCCGAGCCCGACCTCGTCCCCGTCGCGCCGAGCCGCGAATGGGTCGAGGAGCTGCGCGCGACGCTGCCCGAACCGCCCGCGGAGCGCCGCAAGCGTCTGCAGGGCGAGTGGGGTTTCTCCGACCTCGAGATGCGCGACGTCTACAACGCCGGCGCCGTCGAGACGATCGAGGAGACGATCGCTGCCGGCGCGACGCCGGCCGGTGCCCGCAAGTGGTGGACGGGCGAGATCGCCCGCCTGGCCAACAAGGCCGGCCTGCCGTTCGTCGAGTTCGCCACTGAGCGCAACGTGACGCCGGCGACGATCGCCGAGCTCGACGGACTCGTGACGTCGGGGCGCCTCAACGACTCGATGGCCCGTCAGACGCTCGAAGGCGTGCTCGCCGGCGAGGGTCAGCCGACCCAGGTGGCCGATGCCCGCGGCCTCGAACTCGTGCAGGACGACGGCGCGCTCGAGGCCGCGGTCGCCAAGGTCATCGACGCCAACCCAGACGTTGCGCAGAAGGTGCGTGACGGCAAGGTGCAGGCCGCCGGCGCGCTCATCGGCCAGGTGATGAAGGAGATGAAGGGCCAGGCCGACGCGGCCAAGGCCCGTACGATCATCCTGACCCAGCTCGGACAGGCCTGAGCGCGAGCGGGCATGTGACGGACGAAGGGACGCCCATGGATCGTCGAGGATTTCTGACGGTAGCCGGCGCCGCGCTGTTCGGCGCCACGGCGTGCTCATCGGGTGGCTCGGGCGGCTCGTCGTCGGACCACACCGCTTCAGTGCCCACGACGTCCGTGGCGCCGACCGCGAAGGCGTCGAAGGGCGGCGGCAGCGTGCCGGTGAAGCTGACGATCCCGTCGATTGATTTCGACCGCAAGCTCACGGGCATGGGTCTCACGGACGACGGCGAGATCTCGCCGCCCCCCGGCGTGACGCAGTGGTACAACGCCACCGTCAGCCCGGGCCAGAACGGCATCTCGGTCATCGCCGGGCACGTCACCTATGACGGCCCCGACGTGTTCGCCAACCTCGAGAAGGTCAAGGTCGGCGATCAGCTCAGCGTCGGGTTCGCCGATGGTTCGTCGAAGAAGTTCGTCGTGGTGCGGGAGAAGTCGGTCGACAAGCAGGCCCTACGCACCGACCAGAGCGTGTGGGGCTCCTCGAGCACACCCAGCCTCGTGCTCATCACGTGCGACGCCGAATCCAAGCTCGTCGGCCAGCACCACCTCAACAACTTCGTCGTGTGGACGAAACCCGTTTCCGGATGATTCACCTGCATTACTGCGCAGTACCACTGACAATCCTCCCAGCCTGTGCTTAGCTGAATCACAGGCGGGGAGGGGTCAGCGTTCACCGCGATCCCTGCGGGGGCCGCGCAGAGCATGACGCACCGCCGAGTCCAAAGGAAATCTCGAAAGGTGCCATCATGAAGAAGTTTGCTGGTCTCGCAGCGGTCGGCGTCGGCGCGCTCGCCTTCACAGGTGCAGGCGCATCGCAGGCGGCTGAGACGCACATCAGCGGTAACCTGCAGTACACGTCGATGACCTACTGGTGCGACAAGGGCAAGCCGAACTTCGCATTCGGCTACCGCACGCTGAACAAGACGGAGTCGCAGGTCACGTTCACGGCTTCGGGCTTCAAGCCGCTCGTGACGAAGAACGTCTCGCCCTACACGGCGAGCCGTACCGTCTACGCCGTCGGGGGTTACGCAGGCAAGCCGATCACGGTGACGGCACACGCTGCCTCGACCGGTTCCTCCTTCAGCGTCTCGGGTCGCGTTCCGTCGAGCTGTGCCGGCCTGCCCACTGTCCTTCCGTTCACGGACTGGTCCGCCGCAGGCAAGCCCACCGCGCAGCCGGTGCCGACGAAGCCGGCCCCGACGAAGCCGGCCCCGACGAAGCCGGCCCCGACCAAGCCCGCGCCGACCAAGCCGGCTCCGACCAAGCCCGCGCCGACGAAGCCGGCTCCCACCACGTCGGCCCCGACCACCACGGGTCAGGGCCCGAAGGTCGAGACGGACCGCGTCGTCACGAACCAGAACGACACCACCGCTGCCGCGGCCGGCCTGGGCGCCCTCGCCCTCGCGGGTGGCGGGCTCGTCGTGGCGCGTCGCGCGCGCCGCTGACGAGCGTCTCGCGATGCACGGTGACGCCGGGGTCCTCGACGGATCCCGGCGTCACCGCGTCCAGGGCGACCTAGACTGACGCCATGAAGAACACCTTGGGGAAGTGTGTCGGCGCGGTCTCGGTCGCGCTCTGTCTGAGTGCGTGTGGTAGCGGTGGGGGAAGCTCGGACAAGTCCGTCTCCGTCTCAGCATCGTCGACATCGCCGTCGTCCGTCTCGGTCACGTCGTCCAGCTCCGCGCCCTCGCCGTCGGGCACGGCAGCGTCGAGCACGTCGGCCGCGTCGTCGTCGGCTGCCCCGGCCCCTCAGACCAGCGGCCCATCGTCAGCCGGTCGTCCCAGCGGCTCGGCCACGCCGCGTGCGAGCGCATCGAGCGGCGTCTCCAAACCCGGCGGAGGAAGCGGTGGCGCGAGCGTCGCGGTTCCGAGGTCCGCCGCGGTCAACATCTCGATCCCGAGCATCGGGCTCGATCACAGCATCGTGCCCGGCGGGCTCAACGGGGGCGTGCTGAACCCGCCGAGCGGCGTCATCCAGCAGTTCACCGGATACGGGCGTGTGACCCCGGGCAAGCCGGGCATCAGTGTGCTCGCGGGCCACGTCACCTACAACGGGCCCGACGTGTTCTACAAGCTGTCGAGCGCCCCGGTCGGTGGCCGGGTCACGATCTCCTACGCCGACGGCACGCACAAGGACTTCGTCATCACCTCGAAGGCCAGCGTCGACAAGAACGCGCTGCAGAACGACTCGCGCGTGTGGGGCGCGAGCGCCGCCCCGGTCCTCGCACTCGTCACTTGCGACTCCTCGAGCGGCTGGGCCAACGCGCAGCACCACACCAACAACTTCGTCGTCTGGGCGAGCCCCGCCTGAGATCGGTCCGGCACGGACCTCCGACCGAAGGCCGAACGGCCGACGCCGATGCGATCGTCGATGGCCACGCCGAGCGACGATGGCGGCCAGAGCGTCGAGGCCTCATGCGGGCCGCGTGGCCGCGTTTGGCGTGAGGCGTACGCGGCGACGAAGATGAGCAGGTGAGTGAAACCACCCGACGTCTCGTACTCCTTCGTCACGCCACCGCCGAACCGGCCGGCCCTGACGGTGACGAAGCGCGCCACCTCAGTGACGGTGGCGTGAGCGAGGCCCGCGCCGTCGGCCGGTGGCTCAAGAACGAGGGGCTGCTCGGCGATGTCGTCGTGTGCTCGCCGGCGCTGCGCACCCGCGAGACGTGGGCCGCCATCCAGGACGAGACGGGCCATGGCGTCATCATCACGATGGAGCCCGCCGTCTGCGAAGCCGACACGCAGGCGCTGCTGGCCGTCGTCCACGAACTCGACGCGACGGCGCCCGAGGCGACGAGCGCGATCGTCGTCGGCCACGCGCCGGGTTTGCCGCAGCTTGCCCATGACCTGTGTGCCGGCGAGGGCGCGGACATCGATGTCGTCACGCGCGGATTCGTGCCGGCCTCGGCTGCCGTGCTCGAGACCACCGGAGCGTGGACCTCGTTCCTGCCCGGCGGCGCGAGCCTCACCACCGCTCGCCCCGGGACGGCGGGCTGACGCGGACACCGAACGCCGCCCTTCGCTGACCGCATCGTGAGATGCGCGTCTCACGATGTTGACCCATGAGTAACCCCGCGACAAAACTATGTGACATGGCACAGGTTCTCGTACTCACGCAGCGTGCGTTCTGATCGGTTCGACCGACACGACGCACGCTGATCCCTCATCGCCGCACAGGCTGGGGGATTTTTTGATGCCAGACCCTCGTGCACGACCTCCAGGTGAAAGTGGTGAGTACTGATGAGCGATACGGCGACGACCGATCGCACACCCACCCCGGGTGACGTCGCGGCGAAGCGCGCAGGCGAGCAGGTGAGCGTCACCGGCGCGCAGAGCCTCGTCCTCGCGCTCGAGGCGCAGGGCGTCGAGACCGTCTTCGGCCTGCCCGGCGGTGCGATCCTGCCGGCCTACGACCCGCTGCTCGACTCGGTCTCCGTCCGCCACATCCTCGTCCGCCACGAGCAGGGCGCCGGTCACGCGGCGCAGGGTTATGCCGCCGCCACCGGCAAGGTCGGCGTCTGCATGGCGACCTCCGGCCCCGGCGCGACGAACCTCGTCACGCCCCTGGCCGACGCGTACATGGACTCCGTGCCGATCGTCGCCATCACCGGCCAGGTCAGCTCCAAGACCATCGGTACGGACGCGTTCCAGGAAGCGGACATCCGCGGCATCACGATGCCGATCACGAAGCACAACTACCTCGTGACGGACCCGGCCGACATCCCGCGCGCCATCGCCGAGGCGTTCCACGTGGCGCGCAGCGGCCGCCCGGGCCCGGTCCTCGTCGACATCACGAAGGACGCGCTCGTGTCGAAGACGACATTCTCGTGGCCGCCGCGCTTCGAACTGCCCGGTTACCGCCCCGTCACGACGCCGCACGCCAAGCAGATCAAGGCGGCCGCCGAGATGATCCGCGCAGCGGAGCGCCCGGTGCTCTACATCGGCGGCGGCGTCATCCGCGCCGAGGCGAGCAAGGAGCTGAAGGCGCTCGCCGAGCAGACGCAGATCCCCGTCGTGACGACGCTCATGGCGCGCGGCGCCTTCCCCGACAGCCACGAGCTGCATCTCGGCATGCCGGGCATGCACGGCAGCGTCCCCGCCGTGACGGCGCTGCAGCGCGCCGACCTGCTCATCACGATCGGCGCCCGCTTCGACGACCGCGTCACCGGTGCGCTCGACAGCTTCGCGCCCGAGGCCAAGGTCATCCACGCCGACATCGACCCGGCCGAGATCAGCAAGAACCGATACGCCGACGTCCCGATCGTGGGCGACGCGCGCGAGGTGCTGCTCGAGCTGGCGCGTGCGCTCGACGACGTCGACACCTCGCGCTACGCGACGTGGCGTGAGACGACGGCGTCGTGGAAGGAGCAGTTCCCGCTCGGCTACGCGACGCCGGAGGACGACAAGCTCGCGCCGCAGTACGTCATCGAACGCATCTCGGCGCTCACCGGGGCCGAGGGCACGTACGTCGCCGGCGTCGGCCAGCACCAGATGTGGGCGGCCCAGTTCGTGACGTACGACCGTCCGAACGCGTGGATCAACTCCGGCGGCCTCGGCACGATGGGCTACTCGGTGCCCGCCGCGATGGGTGCGAAGGCCGCCGAGCCGGAGCGCACCGTCTGGGCGATCGACGGCGACGGCTGCTTCCAGATGACGAACCAGGAACTCGCGACCTGCGTCATCAACGACATCCCGATCAAGGTCGCCGTCATCAACAACTCGAGCCTCGGCATGGTGCGCCAGTGGCAGACGCTGTTCTACAACGAGCGCTACTCGAACACCGACCTGCACACCTCGCACGGCGGCAGCCGCATCCCCGACTTCGTCAAGCTCGCCGACGCCTACGGCTGCGTGGGCCTGCGCTGCGAGCGGCCCGAGGACGTCGACGCGACGATCAAGCAGGCGCTCGAGATCAACGACCGTCCCGTCGTCATCGACTTCGTCGTGGAGCGCGACGCGATGGTGTGGCCGATGGTGCCCGCCGGCGTGAGCAACGACCTCATCACGATGGCGCGCGACATCACGCCCGTCTGGGATCGCGACGAGGACGACGCCGACGACGTCAACATCCCGGACGAGGACGAGGCGGTCGAAGCGGCCCGCGAGGATGGCGCTGCCACAGCCGACGCCGCGCAGACGAAGGAGCAGCAGCGATGACGACGAACCGCCACATCCTGTCCGTGCTCGTCGAGAACAAGTCGGGTGTGCTCGCGCGCATCTCCGGGCTGATCTCGCGACGCGGGTTCAACATCCACTCCCTCGCCGTGGGGGAGACGGAGGATCCGCACGTCTCGCGCATGACGGTCACGGTCGACGCCGACGACGTCGCGCTCGAGCAGGTCGTCAAGCAGCTCAACAAGCTCGTCGAGGTGCTCAAGGTCGTCGAACTCGACCACGCGAGCGCCATCGAACGTCAGCTCGTGCTGTTCAAGGTGAAGGCTGACGCCGCGACGCGCTCGCAGATCATCGATCTCGTGACGATGTTCCGCGCCAACATCATCGACGTGACCAACGAGTCGGTCGTCATCGAGGCGACGGGCACGCTCACGAAGCTCGAGGCGCTGCTCACGACGCTCGAGCCGTTCGGGATCCGCGAGCTCGTGCAGTCCGGCGTCGTCGGTCTGGGTCGCGGCTCCAAGGCCATCTCGGCGCGCGACAAGAAGAAGAACTGAACTTTCCGCCCGAGTGAGTGCTCGGGCAGAATCGAACCGAACAGGCCGCCGCTTCGATGCGGCGGACGTGATGAAGAGGAGTTTCTCCCGTGGCTGACATGTTCTACGACGACGACGCCGACCTGTCGATCATCCAGGGCAAGAAGGTTGCCGTCATCGGCTATGGCTCGCAGGGCCACGCCCACGCGCTCAACCTGCGCGACTCGGGCGTCGACGTGCGCATCGGCCTCGCCGAGGGCAGCAAGTCGAAGCAGAAGGCCGAGAACGAGGGCCTCACGGTTCTCTCGGTCGCCGACGCGGTGAAGGAAGCCGACGTGGTCGTCATCCTCACGCCCGACCAGGTGCAGCGCACGGTCTACGCGAACGACATCAAGCCCAACCTCAAGCCCGGCACGACGCTGCTGTTCGGCCACGGCTTCAACATCCGCTTCGGCTACATCACGCCCGAGTCGGACGCCGACGTCGTCATGGTCGCGCCGAAGGGCCCCGGCCATCTCGTGCGTCGTGAGTACGTCGACGGTCGCGGCGTGCCCGTCATCGTCGCCGTCGAGCAGGACGCCTCGGGTTCGGCCTGGGATCTCGCGAAGGCGTACGCGAAGGCCATCGGCGGCCTGCGTGCCGGCGGCATCAAGACGACGTTCACCGAGGAGACCGAGACGGACCTGTTCGGTGAGCAGGCCGTCCTGTGCGGTGGCGCGAGCCAGCTCGTCATGTACGGCTTCGAGACGCTGACGGAGGCCGGCTACCAGCCGGAGGTCGCGTACTTCGAGTGCCTGCACGAACTGAAGCTCATCGTCGACCTCATGGTCGAAGGTGGCCTCGCGAAGCAGCGTTGGTCGATCTCCGACACGGCCGAGTTCGGCGACTACGTCTCGGGCCCGCGGGTCATCGACGAGCGCGTCAAGGAGAACATGAAGGCCGTTCTCACCGACATCCAGAACGGCAACTTCGCCAAGCGCTTCATCGACGACCAGGACGCTGGCGCGCCGGAGTTCAAGAAGCTGCGCGAGAAGGGCGCCTCGCACCCGATCGAGAAGACGGGCAAGGAACTGCGTGGCCTCATGTCGTGGCTGAAGGACTCGGACACGGATTCGGACTATGTCGAGGGTTCGGCTGGCCGCTGAGGATCGAGCGAGCGGCGGTAGGACCGGAACGTAGTGAGGATCCTGCCGGAGCGAGCGTTGACGAAGCGGCCGAAAGAAGATGGCCGTTGATCCTGAAGCCTTAGCCGCTGCTGAGCCGGGCCCGGACACCCTTCGAGGTGGCCGGGTTCGGTCATTCTCTGAACGCCTCTCGCACCGCTTGCTCGAACTTGGGAGACTGAACGCATGCCTGAACTTCGCTCACGCACGACGACTCACGGACGCAACATGGCGGGTGCGCGTGCCCTGTGGCGCGCGACCGGCATGGGGGAGGGCGACTTCGGTAAACCGATCGTCGCGATCGCGAACAGCTTCACGCAGTTCGTGCCGGGTCACGTCCACCTCAAGGACATGGGTCAGCTCGTCGCTGGCGCCATCGAGGAGGCCGGCGGCGTCGGGCGTGAGTTCAACACGATCGCCGTCGACGACGGCATCGCGATGGGTCACTCGGGCATGCTGTACTCGCTGCCGAGTCGCGAGGTGATCGCCGACTCCGTCGAGTACATGGTCAACGCGCATCAGGCCGACGCGCTCGTCTGCATCAGCAACTGCGACAAGATCACGCCGGGCATGCTGCTCGCCGCGCTGCGTCTCAACATCCCGACGGTGTTCGTCTCCGGCGGGCCGATGGAGGCCGGCAAGGCCGTCATCGGGGAGGACGGCACGGCTGAGACGCGTCTCGACCTCATCGACGCGATGATCAAGTCGGTCGACGACACGGTCTCAGACGAGGAGATCACGAAGATCGAGCAGAGCGCATGCCCGACGTGCGGCTCGTGCTCGGGCATGTTCACGGCGAACTCGATGAACTGCCTGACGGAGGCGCTCGGTCTGTCGCTGCCGGGCAACGGTTCGACGCTGGCGACGGCCGCCGCGCGCAAGGAACTCTTCCTCGACGCGGGCCGACTCGTCGTCGACCTGTGCCGCACCTACTACGACGGCGACGACGACTCGGTGCTTCCGCGCGCGATCGCCGCGAAGCCGGCGTTCGAGAACGCCATGCGTCTCGACATCGCGATGGGTGGTTCGACGAACACGATCCTGCACCTGCTGGCCGCGGCGCAGGAGGCGGGTGTCGACTTCGACCAGGAGGACATCGACGAGCTCTCGCGCGTCACGCCGTGCCTCGTCAAGGTCGCGCCGAACAGCAACCAGTTCTACATGGAGGACGTGCATCGCGCCGGTGGCATCCCCGCCATCCTCGGTGAGCTGGATCGCGGTGGCATGCTCAACCGCGACGTCCGTTCGGTGCACAGCCCATCGCTCGAGCAGTGGCTCGCGGACTGGGACATCCGCTCGGGTTCAGCCACCGAGAAGGCCACCGAACTGTTCCACGCCGCGCCGGGCGGGGTGCGCACGACGGAGGCGTTCAGCTCGACGAACCGCTGGAAGAGCCTTGACACCGACCCGGAGAACGGCTGCATCCACTCCGTCGAGCACGCCTACACGAGCGAGGGTGGGCTGGCGGTGCTCAGCGGCAACCTCGCCCCCGACGGGTGCATCGTCAAGACGGCCGGCGTGCCCGAGCACCAGTGGAACTTCTCCGGCCCGGCCAAGGTGGCCGAGAGCCAGGAGCAGGCCGTCGAGATGATCCTCAAGGGCGAGATCGACGCCGGCGACGTCGTCGTCGTGCGCTACGAGGGCCCCAAGGGCGGCCCCGGCATGCAGGAGATGCTGTACCCGACGAGCTACCTCAAGGGCGTCGGGCTCGGCCCGAAGTGCGCCCTCATCACCGACGGTCGTTTCTCCGGGGGCTCCTCGGGTCTGTCCGTCGGGCACGTGTCGCCGGAGGCTGCGGCCGGTGGCGCCATCGGTCTCGTGAAGAACGGTGACGTCATCGAGTTCGACATCCCCAACCGTCGCGTCAACCTGCTCGTCGACGACGCCGAACTCGTGCGCCGTCGCGCCGAGCAGGACGAGCGCGGCTGGGAGCCCGTCGACCGTCACCGCCCCGTCTCGGCGGCACTCAAGATCTTCGCGCGCTTCGCGCAGAGCGCCGACAAGGGCGCCGCGCGCAAGGTGGACTGACCACTTCCCTCCCCGGCGACGCCCGCCGCGCCGAACCGATCGGTTCGCCCCGGCGGGCGCCTTCGTCGGCTCCTCGCATGTCCGCTCCGGCGCGGACCTGCGTGATGGCAAGGACTTCATGAGCGCTACGAGCCTCGCTCTCGTGCTGACCGCAGCACTCCTGCACGCCGTGTGGAACATCGCCGCGAAACGCGTCGTGGGGGACGGATACGTCTTCGTCTGGTTCTACGACGTGCTGTCGGCGATCGTGTGGCTGCCGATCGGGTTGGCCGTCCTCGCCTCCCAGGGGTGGCCGCTGACGTGGTCGCTGCTGTGGGCGCCGATCGTCTCCGGCGTCATCCACATCGTCTACCAACTGTGGTTGCAGACCGCCTACGACCGGGCCGACCTCGGCGTCGTCTACCCCCTCGCGCGCGGCGTCGGACCGTTGCTGACGATGCTCGTCGCCGTCGTGTTCGGGGGCGAACGGCCCGGGCCGGCCGCGCTGCTCGGCGGGCTCGTCATCATCGCGGGCACCGTCGTCGTCGCGAGCGCGCGGGGTGGCGAGCGGCATCACAGCGTCGCGGACGGGTTGAAGTGGGGCGCGCTGACGGGCGCGGCGATCGCGGGGTACACGCTGTGGGACGACGTGAGCGTCACGCACCTGAGCCTCGACCCGGTCGTCTACTTCGCCCTCGGCACCGCGTGGCAGACGGTCCTGCTGACGCCCGGGCTCGAACGCTCGCGCCGCGCGGGCGCCGAGGTCGCCCCCATCTGTCGGCGCTGGTGGCGGGAGGCCGCCGTCATCGCCGTGCTGTCGCCGCTCGCGTACGTCCTCGTCCTCGTCGCGATGCAGTCGACGCCCGTGGCCCTCGTCGCACCGGCCCGGGAGAGCGGCATCGTCGTCGGTGCGCTGCTCGGGGCGTGGATGTTCAAGGAGAGCGGGGTGGCGCGCAAGCTCGTCGGCGCGCTCGTCGTACTCGCAGGGATTGCGTTGGTGGCGAGCGCCTGACGGTTGCGCCCTGCCGCGCGGTTCGTATCGCGAGACCAGCGTTTCGCATGGCAAGACGAGCAGCTAATCTGCGGGGCATGAGCAACATCGATCTCGCAGTCATCGCAGGCGACGGAATCGGCCCCGAGGTCGTCACCGAAGGCCTCAAGGTTCTCGACGCCGTGACCGACGGCGGGGTGAGCACGACGCAGTACGACCTCGGTGCCAAGCGTTGGCACGCGACGGGGGAGACGCTGCCCGACTCGGTGCTCGAGGAGATCCGCGGCCACGAGGCGATCCTGCTCGGGGCGATCGGTGACCCCAGCGCGCCGAGCGGCCTGCTGGAGCGCGAGCTGCTGCTGCGCATCCGGTTCGAGCTCGACCACTACATCAACCTGCGCCCCAGCAAGCTGATGCCGGGTGTCTCGACGCCGCTTCGTGAGGACATTGCGCGCGGTGGCATCGACTTCGTCGTCGTCCGTGAAGGCACCGAGGGCCCGTACACCGGCAACGGTGGTGCGCTGCGCGTCGGCACGCCGCACGAGATGGCAACCGAGGTGAGCGTCAACAGCCGCTTCGGCATCGAGCGCACCGTCCGCGACGCGTTCGAGCGCGCGAACAAGCGTGAGCGCAAGAAGCTGACGCTGCTGCACAAGCACAACGTGCTCTCGTACGCGGGCCACCTGTGGCGCCGCACCGTCGAGGAGGTCGGTGCCGAATACCCCGACGTCACGCACGACTACGCGCACATCGACGCGGCGATGATCTACCTCGTCACCGATCCCTCGCGCTTCGACGTCATCGTCACCGACAACCTGTTCGGCGACGTCGTCACCGACCTTGCCGCGGCCGTGACCGGCGGCATCGGGCTCGCCGCATCGGGCAACATCAACCCCGAAGGAAATGCGCCGAGCATGTTCGAGCCCGTGCACGGCTCGGCCCCCGACATCGCCGGCCAGGGCAAGGCCGACCCGACCGCGACGATCCTGTCGACCGCGCTGCTGCTCGAACACCTCGGGCGCGGCGACGAGGCACGCCGCGTCGAACAGGCCGTCGCCGAGGATCTCGCGTCACGCGGTGACGCCACCCGCTCGACGTCGCAGATCGGTGACGCGATCGGCGCCCGCCTCTGACATCTTCCCGATGCTGCCCGGGTTTCGCGGCGAGGGTGCCGCGAAACCCGGGCAACATCGTCGACGCTCCGCGCTCGCCCCGGACCCGATGACGCCCGCCGTGCTGCTTCGGCGTTAACCTGGGGCCACACAGTGACGCATCCCACTTTTGTGCCAACTTGGAGAAGACCATGGCCCTGACGTTCCCGATGACGCCGAACCCCGCCCCGCGCGCTGACGCGGAGCGCGCCGAGATCCTGAGCAACCCCGGTTTCGGGCAGAAGTTCAGCGACCACATGGTCGTCTCGATCTGGCGCGAGGGCTCCGGGTGGGGTGACGGCGAGGTCAAGGCGTACGGCCCGTTCCAGCTCGACCCGGCGGCGGCCGTCCTGCACTACGCGCAGGAGATCTTCGAGGGCATGAAGGCCTACCGTCACGAGGACGGCTCGGTCTGGACGTTCCGCCCCGAGAAGAACGCGGCGCGCTTCAACCGTTCGGCGAACCGTCTCGCGCTGCCGGAGATCGACGAGAACGACTTCGTCGAGTCGCTGAAGGCGCTCGTCAAGGCTGACGAGTCGTGGGTGCCCGCGTTCGATGCCGGCGAGGCGAGCCTCTACCTGCGCCCGTTCATGTTCGCGTCCGAGGCGTTCCTCGGGGTGCGTCCGAGCCGCGAGGTGACCTACTGCGTCATCGCCTCGCCCGCGGGTGCGTACTTCAAGGGCGGCGTGAAGCCGGTGTCGCTGTGGCTGTCGCGCGACTACTCGCGTGCCGGCGTCGGTGGCACGGGCGCCGCCAAGTGCGGCGGCAACTACGCGAGCTCGCTCGCCGCACAGATCGAGGCGAACGAGCGCGGCTGCGACCAGAGCGTCTTCCTCGACTCGGTCGAGGGCAAGTACGTCGAGGAGCTCGGCGGCATGAACGTCTTCTTCGTGACCAAGGACGGTGAGCTCGTCACGCCGCAGCTCACCGGCACGATCCTCGAGGGCGTCACGCGCGACTCGATCCTCGAACTCGCGAAGGACCTGGGCCTCACGCCCGTCGAACGTCGCGTGACGATCGAGGAGTGGATCGAGGGCTGCAACGACGGCACGATCAGCGAGATCTTCGCGTGTGGCACGGCCGCCGTCGTCACGCCCGTGGGGCGTCTCGTGTGGACGGACGGTGAGGTGACGTCCGGACCCGAGGGCGAGGCCGGCCCGTACGCGACGAAGATCCGCGAGGCACTCCTCGCGATCCAGAAGGGCACCGCGGAGGACACGCGCGGCTGGATGACGCGCCTCGTCTGACCGCGGGCCACGTCCCATGACATCTGCTGGCCTCGACGGCCCGGCATCCCGCGCGACGGGTGCCGGGCCGATGCCGCGTCTCGTCGCGAGTGACCTCGACGGCACGCTGCTCGACGCCGACGGACGCGTCAGCGAGCGCACCCGCGCGGTGTGGTCGGGGCTCGGTGCGCGCGGCATCGAGACGATCGTCGTCACCGCGCGGCCACCGCGCTGGCTCGATCACCTCGCGGAACTCGTGGGTGCTGCCGGATCGCCGGAGTCGACAGCCGACGATGTCGGCGCCCACACCCTGGCGATCTGCGCGAACGGGGCGTTCGTCTACGACCTCGCGACACGGCGCGTCATCGAGGCCGACGGATTCACCGCGGATGAGGCACTCGCCGTCGTCGAGCATCTGCGGCGACGCTTCCCGGATGCGGGAGCTGCCGTCGAGACCGATCGTGGCATGTTCCGAAGCGCCGCCTACCCGGACGCCCACGCCGGCATGCCGGCGCACGACGCCGGCGTCCGCGACTGTGAGCTGACCGCGCTGCCGCCCGACGTCGTCGTCGGCAAGATTCTGCTGCGCGACGAGGCGTGGCGCGGCGATGCGTTCGTCGAGGCGTTGACGGAGTGCCTCGGTGGGCGTGGAGTGCTGGCATACTCAGGAGCGGCAGGGCTTGCCGAGATCAGCGCCCCGGGCGTGACGAAAGCGGCCCGCCTCGAGGCCTGGTGCGGGGAGCGGGGCATCGACGCGAACGACGCGTGGGCCTTCGGCGACATGCCCAACGACATCCCGATGCTGACATGGGCCGGGCGCGGCGTCGCTGTCGAGAACGCTCACGACGAGGTGCTCGCGATCGCCGACGACACCTGTGGCCCCCACGATGCCGACGGCGTCGCCCGCTACCTCGAACGCCGCCTCACCCTCGATTCCCACCCCTGATCCTCAGCGGCTAATCCTGTTCACGTCGGCGAATCTCGTCCCCCTCTGCGACTTACGTTCACATTCGCGATTCATCGACCAGGCTGAGAACGGTTCCAGAAGTGGACGTAAGTCGCAGATGTGTCAGGGCGCGGGGGCGGCACGGTCCAGCACGTCGAGCAGGCGTCGTCGCAACTCCTGCGAACTCCCGGCGAACTCGCGCTGACGACGAACGTACTCGGCGCGGCCGCGCGGCGTCTCGACGGGGACGATGCCGTAGCCGAGGCCGCGCACGTCGTAGGGGCTGGCCTCCATGTCGAGCGTGCGGATCTCCTTGGCGAGTTCGAACGCGTTGAGCACGAGGTCACTCGGGACGAGAGGCGCGAGTTTGTGCGCCCACTTGTAGACATCCATCCCTGCGTGCAGGCACGCAGGCTGTTCGAACTCGACCTGACGCTCGCGCGTCGGGCGCTCGCGATTCAGTTCGACGGCGTCGGGCGTGAAGAAGCGGTACGCGTCGAAATGCGTGCAGCGGATGTCGGCGGCCTCGACGACGTCGTCCGTCGCGGCCTGGCTCAGGCGCAGCGGCAACTGCTCGTGGCGCTGCTCGCCCGGCGCGAGCTTGTAGACCATCGCCCACTCGTGCATCCCGAAGCACCCCAGGTGCGGTGCGCGCGCGAGCGTCGCGGTGAGCAGCGACCTGACGAACGCGATCGTACGGTCGCGTGCCTCGACGAACGCCTCGAGGTCGAGGACGTCGGCATCTCCCACGGCCGTCGTGATGCGGCGGGTGGACCGGTCGTCGGTGATGGGCGTGCGACCGCGCTCGTCGACGAGCAACGCGACGCCTGCGCCCGGGTGCCAGCGCCGCAGCTTGCCGGGGGAGTAGGAGTAGTAGACGAAGAGGAAATCCTCGACGGGATGCTTGCGGTGCTCCTTACGACGTCCGAGATGCGGTTCGACGTGCGGGGCCACGCGTGCCTCGTGGGCGGCGACCGCCTCGCGCCACTGCGCCGGCGTCATCACCTCGACCTGCTCCATCACCCGTCGATCCTAGAACTCGACCCACGGCGCTGCGATCCACAGCCTGCTGCCGCACCGCACCGCCCCGTCAGCGGACCGGCGACGACGAAATAGGATGGACACATGCGTATCGCGAGGTTCACGACGGGTGATGACCCGATGTTCGGTCTGGTCGACGGGGCGGGCGAGAAGATCGCCGAGATCACGGGCGACCCGCTCTACACGAAGATCGAGCTGACGGGTGCCGTCCACCAGGTCGACGACGTGCGTCTGCTCGCGCCCGTCATCCCGCGCTCCAAGATCGTCGCCATCGGCAAGAACTACGCCGAGCACGCGCGTGAGATGGGCGGCGAGGCGCCGAAGGAACCGCTCATGTTCCTCATCCCGAACACCGCCGTCGTCGGCCCGAACGACCCCGTCGTCATGCCGTCGATCAGCGAGCGCGTCGACTTCGAGGGCGAACTCGCCGTCGTCATCGGGCGCATGTGCAAGAAGGTGAGCGTCGAGGAGGCGAAGAAGGTCGTCTTCGGTTACACGATCGCGAACGATGTCACCGCCCGCGACCTTCAGAAGAGTGACGGCCAGTGGTCGCGCGCCAAGGGCTTCGACACGTTCTGCCCGCTCGGGCCGTGGATCGAGACCGAGCTCGACCCGTCCGCCACGCGCGTGACGACGCGCGTCGACGGCGAGGTGATGCAGGACGGGCCGACGTCCGACATGATCCACGACGTCGCGCAGCTCATCTCGCACGCGTCGCAGGCGTTCACGCTGCTGCCGGGTGACGTCCTCCTCACCGGCACCCCCGAGGGCGTCGGCCAGGTGCGGGCGGGGCAGCGCGTCGAGGTCGAGATCCCCGAGATCGGCGTACTCGCCAACACCTACGTCGCTGACGAGGACGACGCCTGACGGCGCCCATTCCGGGCGGCCGAAGCGATGCGATATGGGCAGCCTCACACCTCCTCAGGTCGCAACCGGTGAGTAGCACCACACGTCACGACTTACCCTGAAAAGCGTGACTGACGCACCGATCGGCATCTTCGACTCCGGCTACGGCGGTTTGACCGTGGCGCGCGCCGTGCTCGACCAGCTGCCGCACGAGAAGATCATCTACCTCGGCGACACCGCCCGCGCGCCCTACGGCCCGCGACCCATCGCCGAGGTGCGGCAGTACGCCATCGAATGCCTGGATTCACTCGTCGAACAGGGCGTCAAGGCCCTCGTCATCGCGTGCAACTCGGCGTCCGCAGCAGTCCTGCACGACGCGCGCGAGCGCTACGACGTGCCCGTCGTCGAGGTCATCCGCCCGGCGACGCGCCGTGCCGCCGCGGCGACGCGCAACAACCGCGTCGGCGTCATCTCGACGGAGGCGACGCACCAGAGTGGTGCCTACACCGACAGCTTCGCCGCCGCGCCGCAGGTCAAGATCTCGAGCGTCCCGTGCCCGCGGTTCGTGGAGTTCGTCGAGGCCGGCATCACCTCCGGCCCGGAGCTGCTGACGGTCGCGCACAAGTACCTCGACGGCCTCGTCGACGAAGGCGTCGACACGCTCATCCTCGGCTGCACGCACTACCCGCTGCTGACCGGTGTCATCAGCTACGTCGTGGGCTCGACGGTGACACTCGTGTCGTCGGCGGAGGAGACGGCGAAGGACGTCTACCGCGTGCTCGCCGACATCGGTCAGCTGCGCGATCCCGAGCTCGGCCCGACGCAGCACCAGTGGATGACGACGGGCGACCCGGCCGCGTTCGAGACCCTCGCGCGGCGCTTCCTCGGCCCCGAGGTGACCGCGGTGACGCGTGAGGCGGCGCTGTGAAACTGACCATCATCGGTTGCTCAGGCTCCTACCCGGGCCCTGAATCGCCCGCCTCCTGCTACCTCGTCGAGGCGGAGGCCGACGGCAGGCGCACCTCGGTGCTGCTCGACTTCGGCAACGGCTCGCTCGGCGCGCTGCAGCGCTACCGCGAGGTCGACGAGATCGACGCCGTCGTCATCAGCCACCTGCATCCGGACCACTGCCTCGATCTGTGCAGCTATTACGTCGTGCGCAACTACGACCCGCTCGGTCGTTTCGACGCCAAGTTGCCGGTGCACGCACCCGCGGGCGCACGCGAGCGCCTGACGCGCGCCTACGCCGTCGACAAGCCCGAAGACCTGGGCACAGCCTTTGACTTCGTCGACCTCGTCGACCGTCAGACGTTCGAGATCGGCCCGCTGCGCATCACGCCGCACCTCGTCAACCACCCCGTCGAGGCGTACGGGCTCCGCGTCGAGGCCGACGGCGCCGTGCTCGCGTACACGGGTGACACGGACGCCTGCCCGGCACTCGTCGAGCTCGAGCGGGACGCCGACCTCGTCCTCACCGACTCGGCCTTCGTCGACGGTCGCGACGACGAGATGTGCGGCGTCCACCTCAGCGGCTCGCGCGCCGCGCAGACGGCCAAGGACGCGGGGGCGAAGCGGCTCATGCTCACCCACATCCCGACGTGGACGCCCGTCGAGGACTGCCTGCGGGATGCTCGCACCGTGTGGGAGGGCGACGTCGAGGTCGCCGTCGCCGGGGAGGCCTACGAGCTCTGACGCGCGCCGCGCGCCGTCGACGGGCGGCGTGCCGTCGCACCAGGATGGCGGATGACTCACAGGTGGGGGTTTGCTGCATGCCTACCTGTGGGTTACGCGCCATCCTCGGGTGGCGCAGTGTCGCGCCGGCAGAACGACATCGGCTGACGGGGGCGCGCACCGGGGGCGGAGCAAATGCGCCCGCGCCTGCTCACGGTCGAATGCCAGGATGACGGCATGTCGACCGAGATTCGCTACCCCCGCCCGCTGCGTCCCGGTGACACGGTTGCCGTGACCGCCCCGTCGGCGCCGGTTCGACCCGAACACGAGGCACGGCTGACTTTCGTCACTGACTGGCTGCGTGGCCGCGGTTTCGAGGTGGTCCTCGGCGAGTGCCTGATCGGTGACGGCATCACGAGCGGCCCCGCGCGTGCACGGGCCGATGAGTTCAACGCGTTCGTCCGCGACCAGGCGGTGCGCGCCGTCGTCCCGCCGTGGGGCGGGGAGCTGGCCATCGACCTCGTCGACCTGCTCGACCACGACGCGCTGCGCGCGGACCCTACCTGGGTCGTCGGGTGGAGCGACATCTCGACGCTGCTGCTCCCGCTGACGCTGCGCTCCGGCGTCGCGACGATGCATGGCCAGAACCTCATGGACGCGCCGTACGGGCTGCCGCATGGCACCACGCACTGGCTCGACGCCGCCACGATGCCGGCCAGGGCGTCCTTCGTCCAGGAGGACCCGCGCGTGCGTCGGCGCGGTGGGTTCGACGACTGGGAGCGTCACCCCTGCGCCGACCGCATGGATCTGAGCGAGCCGACGACGTGGCGTGTGCTCGCGGGGGAGCCGCGCGTCGACGTCTCCGGACGGCTCATCGGCGGGCGCCTCGACGTCGTGTGCCATCTCGCGGGCACCCCGTACGGCGACGTGCGCCACTTCGCTCGCGACCACGAGGATGACGGCGTCATCGTCTACCTCGAGAACTGCGAGGCACCCTCGCTCGATGCTGCGCGCATGCTCCACGGGCTGCGCCTCGCCGGGTGGTTCGAGGGGGCATCAGCGGTGCTCATCGGCCGGACCGGTGCGCCCGAACGAGCAGGTCTGACGCAGGACGACGCGATTCTCGATGCGCTGGGGAGCCTCGACGTGCCGATCGTCGCCGACGTCGACTTCGGTCACGTGCCACCCGGCAACGTCCTCGTCAACGGATCCCTCGCGCACGTCGTCGTCGACGGGGAACGCCACGAGATTCGTCAGACCTTCGTGTGATGCCCGGCGAGCCCGGTGCCGGCACTCACTAGCCGACGTTCACCTGGCGCTCCTAACGTGTCAGCCCCCAACAGGATGGCGGGTAACTCACGCCTCGGCGGAAAACATCTCGCCGACGCGTGAGTTACCCGCCATCGTCGGGTCCACGGCCGTCAGGCGACCGCGAGCGGCATCTCCAGGCTGCGGTGCCGCTCAGCAACCCTCGCCGCGCTCGATAGGCTGACGCCATGACTGACGCAGCCACGCCCACCCCCCGCCACGACGGCCGCACCCCCGATCAGTTGCGCGAGGTGCGCATCACCCGCAACTGGCTCGATCACGCCGAGGGCAGCTGCCTCGTCGAGTTCGGTCGCACGCGCGTGCTGTGCGCTGCGTCGTTCACCGAGGGCGTGCCGCGCTGGCTCAAGGGCCAGGGCACCGGCTGGGTGACGAGCGAGTACGAGATGCTGCCGCGCTCGACGAACACCCGCAGCGACCGCGAGGCGCGCAAGGGCAAGGTCGGTGGCCGTACCCACGAGATCAGCCGCCTCATCGGGCGTAGCCTGCGCGCCGTCATCGACACGAAGGCGCTGGGGGAGAACACGATCGTCATCGACTGCGACGTCCTGCAGGCCGACGGCGGCACGCGCACCGCGTCGATCACCGGCGCCTACGTAGCGCTCGCGGATGCCATCGCCGACGCTCAGGCGCGCGGTCTCATCGCCAAGAAGGCGAAGCCTCTGACGGATTCGGTCGCCGCGATCAGCGTCGGCATCGTCGCCGGTCAGCCGGTGCTCGACCTCGACTACCCCGAGGACTCGACGGCGGAGACCGACATGAACGTCGTCATGACGGGTTCGGGCGGCATCGTCGAGGTGCAGGGCACCGCCGAGGGTGCGCCGTTCAGCCGTGACGAGCTCAACGCCCTGCTCGACCTCGCCGCCGACGGCATCGCCGACCTGACGACGAAGCAGCGCGACGCTCTCGCCGCCGACGCTCGCGAGCGCCTGCAGTGAGCGACGCTCGCCCCGCCGAGGCACGTACCCGCGTCGTGCTCGCCACCCGCAACGCCGGCAAGATCGCGGATTTCCAGCACCTGCTCGACGCAGCGCAGCTGCCCATCGACGTCGTGAGCGTCGGCGAGTTCGCCGACCTGGCCGACACCGTCGAGACGGGTGTGACGTTCGAGGAGAACGCGCGCCTCAAGGCCGATGACGTTGCGCGCGCGACAGGTCTGCCGGCGCTCGCCGACGACTCGGGGCTTGCCGTCGACGTCCTCGGTGGCTGTCCGGGCGTGTTCTCGGCACGCTGGTCGGGCACGCATGGCGCGGATCAGGCGAACATCGACCTGCTGCTCGCCCAGACCGGCGACGTGCCCGCCGACAAGCTCACCGCGCGCTTCATGTGCTGCGTGGCGCTCGCAGTTCCCGACGAGTCGACGCAGGTGGAGTTCGGCCATGTCGAAGGGCGCCTGACGCGCCATCAGCGCGGTACGAACGGGTTCGGCTACGACCCGATCTTCGAACTGCCCGACGGCCGGACCATGGCCGAACTCACCGCGGACGAGAAGGCTGCCATCAGCCATCGCGGGCGAGCTTTCCGCGCGATCCTGCCGCAGGTGGCGGCGCTCGTCTGAGGCTCGGCGAAGCTATTTCGCCGAGGTCGATGCCGTCGCCGACGTCGATGAAACCGACGCGGATCCTGACCGCGCACCAGATGGCGCTGCCTTCCACGGCAGCTGTACGGTCGTGCTCGTGAAGACCGCATCCTGACCCAGTTCTCCCGTGGCCTGAGCGACGTCGAGCCCCCACGTCGTCGGGCGCTTGACGTTCGAGCAGATGATCGTGAACAGCCGTTGCTGTGTCGGCGTCTTCACACCCGGGCGATGTTCGGGCGACAAGGCCGTCGTGCACTCAGGGAACTCATTCGTGTCCTGGGCCTCAGCGACGGCGAGCGTGAGTGCGGCATATTCGGTGGCCCACGCCGTCACCGTCACGTTCTCGCCCTGGTAGTGGGCGGACACGACCTGCGTGTCGACGGGCTGGTCGGCCTGGATCGGCGCGTCCGGATCTGTCTGCGGACTGCCCTGGGCCTTGGCATCGCCGAGCGCGAAGATCGCCGAGGTCGCGCCCGTGTGCGTGGCGTCGCCCCAGAGGCCGGAGATGGCAGGACGCTTCAGCGCGCCGGTGACGTGGCACGTCAGGGTCACGAGGTGGGTGACGTTCTTCAGGGCACCCTTGATCGGTGCAGACAGGGGTTTCTCCGAGGTCTTGCTGCACTGGGGATCAGCGTCACCTCCTTGGATGAGCTGCCCACCGCCCGCGGCTCGCGTGTCCTGAAGAACGAAGTCGGCCTCGGGCGCAGTCGCGAGCGTCAGGGCGTACGAGCCCCGGGTGTAGGTCGCCGAACGAACCCAGATCTGTGTCGGGACGAATTCGGGCGCATCGGTCGAACCTTCGGCGGGGACATCCGGATCCGTCGGGCCCGTGCCCTCGGGCAGATCGATGGTGGGGACGACGGAGGGCCGCGTCATGCGACTCGACGACGGGGACGCCGGGGTGATGGCCTGCGCGGAGCAGCCGGTGAGCGCGAGGAGCGTCGCGACCGCGATCGCGCGACGGGCGCGCTTCACGGCGTCGTGCCGACAGCCAGGGGGGTGGCGACGCTGGCTCCCGAGCCGCCGCCCGCGACGCGCACGATGAGGAGCGTCGCAGCATTCTGCTCGCCCGGGCAGTGCAGCGAGTACGTCGTCAGCATGCCCTGGACGCCCTTGGTTCCCGCAGTGCAGACGCCCCCCGCCGATGCTGACGGTGACATGCCGTTGGCGCCCGGGGAGGTCGGGGCCAGAAAGAACGTGGCGCCGGGGCGCGTCGTGACGACCGCGTCGTACGCACCGTTGGCGTACGTCACGGAGGTGATCTCGACTCTGAACGCGCCGGACGACGACGGCGCCGGGCTGGTCGGGTAGGGGACCGTCGTGCTCGAGGCGCCGGCGCTCGTTGCGCTCGAGGATGCGCCGTTCGTGCCGCTGGCACTCGATGACGGCGCTGCCGACGACGACCCGCTCGCAGGAGCCGAGGCGGTGGACGATGGGGGCGTGGACGCGGCCGACACTGAGGCCGACGTCGACGCTGATGACGAGGCGTCACCGCTCGTCGACGATCCGCCCGAGCACCCGACGAGGGTGGTGAGGGCGCAGAGTGAGACTGCAGCCGTGATGGTGTGTCGCATGGCTTCCTCCGACGACGGGTGCGCCGGCCGGGACGAGCTGGGGCGTTCGTGCTCGGCTGGGGCGTCGTGACGTGCTGGGCTCACAGTAGAGCCGCCGCGACGTCAGGGGAGGGCGTTTTCGGTTGCGAATCGGTCTCGGTTGCCCGCGAGGTGAGGGAGCGGGCCAACCTGGGCGGGTCTTGGATCCGGGCGATGGCCGCTCGCCTGCCGAGTGGGGCCCGTCAACTCGAGCCCACCCGAGCACCACACTCGACATGCGACGAGGACGGCCCCGCGTCTGCGAGTGCCGCCCTCGTCCTCGGTGCGCCTGGGGAGACTTGAACTCCCACGTCTAAGACACCAGAACCTAAATCTGGCGCGTCTGCCAATTCCGCCACAGGCGCAGCGCCGACGATCCTACGTCACGTCGTCCGAGCCCATGCCGACGCCGACGCTTGCACAGGATGGCAGGTAACTCACGAGGAGGCGAGTCGTGACGGGCTTACACGTGAGTTGTCCGCCATCCTGCGTGGGGCAGAACCGCGGCGGGGCCGCGCCCACCCTGCGTCAGGGCGCGCTCAGGCTTCGAACTTCAGGGCCTTCTTCAGTGACGCGACGTGTCCGGTGGCCTTGACGTTGTAGCGCGCGAGCTCGATGACGCCGTTCTCGTCGATGACGAACGTCGAACGGATGACGCCGACGACGGGCTTTCCGTACAGCTTCTTCTCGCCGTAGGCGCCGTACGCCTCGAGCGTCGTCTTCGACTCGTCCGACAGCAGCGGGTACGTCAGCTGCTCCTTCTCGACGAACGTCGCGAGCTTGGCGGGCGCGTCGGGGCTGATGCCGATGACCTCGTAGCCCGCGGCCTGCAGCGGTGCGAGCGAGTCGCGGAAGTCGCAGGCCTCCGTGGTGCATCCTGGCGTCATCGCGGCGGGGTAGAAGAAGATGATGAGTTTGCGGCCGGCGTAGTCGCCAAGGCAGATCTGGGTGCCGGCGTCACTCGTCAGCGTGAAGTCGGGGGCGCGTGTACCAGCTTCGAGGCGTGCCATGGGTGAAGTCCTCCTGAGCGAATCCGTCTGGTGCGTTAACCTTTGAGTCAAGATCCTAGTTTTCCGCATGTGGCAAGGAGACCCACCATGGCACCCAAGACGGCCAAGCAGATCGAAGCTGAGCTCGCCGCGTCGCGTTCGCGCCTCGCCGGCACGATCGACGAGCTCGCGTTCCGCGCGCAGCCGAAGGAGATCGCCAAGCGTCAGACCGAGAGCGCTCGCCTCGCGCTGACCGACGCGACCCGCACTGCTGACGGCGACCTGCGCTCCGACCGTGTCGCGATGGGTCTCGGCGGCCTCGGTGGGCTGCTCGTGCTCGTCGGCCTCGCGAAGCGCCTTCGCTCCTGACACTGGGCGCCCCACGGCGCCGCCTCCCGACGTGGCCCGTTCGTCCCGCGACGAGCGGGCCACGCGTGTTTCTCCGAGCCGTCGCGACGGGGGAGGCGCAGGCGCTGACACGAATTTGGCCTCGCACCTGCCGTTCATGTAGTGTTTTTCCTCGTTGCGCCAATAGCTCAATTGGCAGAGCAGCTGACTCTTAATCAGCGGGTTCGGGGTTCGAGTCCCTGTTGGCGCACCATGACAACCGTTGCAGTGCAACGGAATGCAGCACATGCGTTGTGTTGGGGGAACGGTCAGGGAACATCTTCCCTGGCCGTTCTTGCGTTAGCGCTGTCGGTGTTCGCTTCTAGGGTTCGGGTCAAGCCCCGATCAGACCCGACGGGGACCGCGGCAAGGAACTCGCCCCCGCCAGCCAGGTCGGGCCCTGGGCTCACCAGTACGTCGACTCCCTCTCCGACATCACCGGCGAAACCCGAGCCGAGTACCACCGCGTCGTGACCACCAACATCGACACCTTCTTCGCCGGCACGCCCCTCGACCTTGTCGACGAGGACGCCGTGCGCCGCTGGGTGCGCTGGATGCACGACGAGCACGGCTACCTGTCAAAGACCATCCGCAACCGCCACTCCGTGCTCTCCGCCGCATTCAAGGCCGCCGTGCGCGCCGGCAAGATGAACCGCAACCCCGCCGAGGGAGCCCGCATCCCGCGCACCCTCGACGCGCTCGAGCACATCTACCCCACCCGCTGGGAGTTCGAACGCCTCCTCAAGTGCGTCGACCCCGACTACCGCACCTTCGTCAACGCCCTCGCCGCCACCGGCATGCGCTTCGGAGAGCTCACAGCCCTCCAGGTCAAGCACATCGACTTCGAGACCTTCAGCATCCACGTCCGCCAAGCCTGGAAAGCCGGTTCGAAGGCCGTCCTCGGACCGCCCAAGACGCCCAAGTCGCGGCGCACCCTCGGCGCCCCGCAGGACCTGTTCCGCCTCCTACGCGTCGAGTCCTTCGCCAGGACACGCGACGAGTTCGTCTTCACGAACAAGGCCGCGAACCCATCAAGCGCCCCACCTTCTACCGCAACACCTGGGAACCGGCCCGCTTACGCTTCGCCGGCGACCGCACCGACCGCGTCGTCAACCCCACCACCGGGTGCTCGCAGATGGTCATCGTCGAGAAGGGCGCCGGCAAGCGTCCGCGCGCTCCGACGTCGACGCGCTCGCGTCCGCGATGGCCGCGAACCTGCCGCCGATTGGTGGGCACATCAGCGCGTTCAGCGATCCGCGAGCCCATATCATCGCCTCATGAAGAGAACCCTCCCCCTCGTTGTCGTGCCGCTGCTCGCTCTTGGTGCGTGCGGAGGCTCGTCGTCCTCCACGGTCACGAAGACCGTCACGACTAGCGTTTCTGCGTCACCGTCACCTGCGATGGAAGGCGACGAGTCCACGACCTCGGAAGCCGCGTCATCGGCCGCTACAGACGACGGGGCGTCCGGGTCTGAAGGCGAGGCTGGGGCACCGCTGGCGTTCGGTGACACGTTCACCTCTCCCACGGGGCGCAAGATCACCCTCTCTGCCCTGCAGCCGTATACTCCCAGCGACACGGCGGCACTCGATGAAGAAGCGCCGAAGGGGTCGGTGTATCGGAAGTTCAAGATCACGCTGGACAATTCGTCCAAGGAGACGTTTGACGCGAGCGAGATCTCCCTGTCCACGACGTCGGGGGAACGCTCCGTGTCGACGATCGTGGATGGCGACGTGGGCAGCAGTCCGTACGTCAAGGTCCTGCCCGGGAGGAAGCTTTCGTGGACCGTCGCGTACGCCGTGACACCCGGTGACAAGCTGACGGTCGAGGTGTCAACGATGAGTGGCACCGTCGCCACGTGGGACGGAACGGTCAAGTAGGTCGGCCCCAGCAAGCTTTGACGCCCCCGGTCTCCGAAGGAGCCCGGGGGCGTTTTCGTCATGCGACGCCGAGGTGCTGGCGTGGGACGTCCTCGACAAGGGTTCCCTCGGCCGGGTGCGGGTGCCTGAGGCGGCAGCGTACGACGTCCGAGGTAACCCAGCAGGAGTCGGCGAGCTCGTCGACGTCGCGCGTCCACTTGAGCCCGTCGAGCAGAAGGTCGACGGGTATGAGCGTGCGACCAACACCGTGCCCGAGGGCATGGTCGTCGTCGACGAGGTCACCCACGCCCAGCTCGTCGTTGACGCCCGCGCCGGCCGCGAGGCGCGTGAGCACCAGCTCGCCGCCGAGCGTAAGGCCGCCGTGCGCGCCGCCGTCACCGACGGCTGCATCCCGCCGGCACGCGCCGAGCACTGGGATCAGATGCTCGCCGCCGACCCCGGCTCGCTCGAGGTGCTCAACAGCCTCAAGCCCAGCATCGCGGTCAACACCGCGGAGACCGCCCGGGGCGCCCCGTGAAAGGGTTGGGGCGACCAGTGAACGCTGCCAACGCAGGGAGGCAACCATGCACGGTGAGAACGACAAGAACGCCACGTCCGCGAACGAGGAGAACACGACGCGAGACGAGCAGAGCGACGCCGAGAAGGAGATGGGGGGTGCCGGCCCACGAGCTGAACTCGCAGGCGGACGTCATCTCCACCGACGACGCCGACTGAGCGTTCCCGTCGCCGATGATCGTCGAACCGACCTGGCGCGACGTCGTGACGCGGTCAAGGCGCACGACGAAGGGCCGGTGCACACGTGTTCACCGGCCCTTCGACACCGCGGCGACGACGTATAGCGACGTTCTGCTGCAACGGCTTTTCTGGTGCGCCAACAGGGACTCGAACCCCGAACCCGCTGATTAAGAGTCAGCTGCTCTGCCAATTGAGCTATTGGCGCAACGAGAAAAAACTATAGACGACAGCGGCACTTCGGGCCAACTTCGAGCCGCGCCTCGCGTGCGGCGCAACACGATACGCCTCCGACGCGCCCAGCGGGGGATGGGACGCGGCGCGATCGGGGCGATAGATTCGAGACAGAACAGTTCTGACCACAACACACCGGAGACGACTCATGACGAGCCTTCCTGAAGCCGGAGTGGAGCGCCCGTACGGCGATCCGCCGAAGCTCGACGCCAAACCCGACTACAAGGTCGCGTTCAAGCGCGCTGCGGCCAAGTTCTCGCAGGACCAGTGCACCGACTTGGCAGCGTCGCTCACCTACTACTCGGTGCAGGCGATGTTCCCCGCCATCATTGCGGCGGTCTCGACGATCGGGCTGTTCGGCAACGGGCAGAAGACGACGGACAGCGTCATCGAAGCCATCGCGGAGATCGTCGGCAAGAACAAGGACGACATCCCCGAGGGGTTCACGACCTTCATCAACAACTTGCAGGGCGGCGGCGCCGGCCTCGCCTTCATCCTCGGCATCCTGGTGTCGCTGTGGTCGGCGTCGGGCTACGTCAACGCCTTCTCACGCATGAGCAACCGTATCTACGACGTTGCCGAGGGCCGCCCCGTCTTCAAGCTGCGGCTGTGGCTCTACTTCGTCACGATCGTGGCGTTCGTCCTCGCGATCCTCGCCGCGTTCTCGCTCGTCGTCTCGGGTGGCATCGCGGAGCAGATCTTCGACTCCGTCGGTCTCGGCACGCAGGCTGCGACGGTGTGGGACTGGGCGAAGGTGCCGTTCGTCGTCGTCGTCGTCATCTTCATCATCTCGCTGCTGTTCTGGGGTACGCCGAACGTGAAGCGTCCCTTCAAGCAGGCGATGTTCAACCCGGGCGCCGTCCTCGCGTTCGTGATCTGGGCGATCGGGACGATCGCCTTCGCCTGGTACGTGTCCAACATGGGCAACTACGGCAAGACGTACGGCCCGATGGCGACGCCGATCATCCTGCTGCTGTGGCTGTGGATCACGAACCTCGCCATGCTCTTCGGTGCGGAGTTCGACTCCGAGACGTTGCGCACGCGCCAGTTGAAGACCGGCTACCCGGCCGAAGAGCTCATCCTCCTGCCCGTGCGTGACGAGAAGGGCATCGACAAGAAGGCAGAGAAGTACGACGCGCTCGTCGAGCAGGCCCACGCCCTGCGCCTGTCGTCCGGCGTGCCGGACGAGGCCGTCCGCACGATGCTGCCCGAGGCTCCCAAGGAGCGTTCCGACGAGCGCACGATGGCCGCTCAGGCCGGCTCGAGCGAGAAGCGTCCGACGCGTCCGCAGTCGAAGACGCAGGAAGCGGCTCCGGCGCTCGCCGCGGCCACGAAGGACGAGGCCCCCGACCTCGCGGACGGCTCCGGCGCCTCACGCGCGGACGGCGTGACGCGTCGTCGCGCCACGGACGACGCCGCGGAGCGCGAGGCGGCGGAGATCGCCGAGGCGCGCGAGGTGCGTCGCCGTCGTGCGCTCGCCGAGAGCCGCCACAAGCGTGAGGAGCGGGAGCGTCGTGACGCGCAGCGTCACAAGGTCGAGGCCGAGCAGAAGAAGGCGGAGGCCGAGCGCGCGAAGGAGCGCAAGAAGGCCGAGGCCGAGCGTCCGCTCGAGGAGAAGTGGGCCGAGGTCGAGAATGCCCGCAACCGCTACGAGCACCCGAACACGCGCGAGTACCGCGCCGTGACGGCGGAGCGCGAGGAGCGCCGTCGCCGTTGGTTCTCGAACACCACGGGGAACTGAGCACCTGTTCAGCGCGATTCGCCGCCATGACGTTGCCGCCCCACCCCGCCGAGCGCGGGGTGGGGCGGCATCGTCATGGTGGGCGCGAGGCTCGCTAGGATGTTCGCCGTGACTGACAACGACCGCGCCCACACCGACCGCATCGTCTGGATCGACTGCGAGATGACGGGCCTCGACCTGGAGAACGACGCCCTCATCGAGGTAGCCGCGCTCGTCACCGACTTCGAGCTGAACCAGCTGGGTGACGGCGTCGACGTCGTCATCAAGCCCGAGCCGGCAGCCCTCGAGCAGATGGGTGACTTCGTGCGCGACATGCACACCAAGTCCGGGCTGCTCGCCGAGCTCGACGAAGGGGTCAGCATGGAGGAAGCGCAGGCGCTCGTGCTCGAGTACGTCATGCGGCATGCGCCCGAGGCCGGGAAGGCGCCGCTCGGTGGCAACACGGTCTCGACCGACCGCGGCTTCCTCGAGCGCGACATGCCGCAGCTCGCGGGGCACCTGCACTACCGCACGATCGACGTGTCGTCGATCAAGGAACTTTCGCGGCGTTGGTACCCCCGCGCCTACTTCAACGCGCCCGCCAAGCACGGCGGCCACCGCGCCCTCGCCGACATCCGCGAGTCGATCGCGGAGCTGCGTTACTACCGCGAGGCCGTCTTCGTGCCCGCTCCCGGCCCGACGTCGAACGAGGCGCAGGTCATCGCCAAGCGCTACGAGGTTGGCCCCTGATGCCGGACGCGGCCCTGATTGGGCGCGGCGGCCCTGTTTCGGGTATATTCGTCCGCGCTGCCTGACACGGTGACGTGGATGGCGCATGGTGGGTATAGCTCAGCAGGTAGAGCACCTGGTTGTGGTCCAGGATGTCGCGGGTTCAAGTCCCGTTACTCACCCCAAGCAAGTGGCCCCCAGAGCGATCTGGGGGTTTTCTTGTTTACCCGCTCTCGGCGGGTGAGTCCCTGTAGCTCAGCTGGATAGAGCAAGAGCCTTCTAATCTCTAGGTCGCGAGTTCGAATCTCGCCGGGGGCACCGAAGCGGCTCGACCGCGGCGTGCGTTGCGCTGCTGTGCTCAGGTGACGCTGCATCGCCGCGCGCGGATGCCAGGCCCATGACTCGCTCATGACGCCCCTGCTCCGCGCGCTGAGCCGCCCGCCTCCGCCACATCGGGGTCGTGGGCCCCGCATCACCTCCTCGCGACGCGAATCACGTCACATCACCATGCCCTCATACCACCCCAATGCACTCTCAGGCTCCTCCATGCTTTAGGTTTGCCTTACCTAAACGTTTGGCTGTGAGGAGTGCGTGGTGTTCGGCAACTATCTGGTCGGGCTTCGAGAGGGGCTGGAGGCGTCGCTCGTCGTCGTCATCCTCGTGGCCTACCTGGTGAAGTCGGGTCGGCGCCACCTGCTCGGGCGCATCTGGCTCGGCGTCGCCGCCGCCATCGCGATCTCCCTCGCCTTCGGCGCCGCCCTCACGTACGGCCCCCGCGGCCTGACGTTCGAGGCCCAGGAGGCGATCGGTGGCACGCTGTCCATCGTCGCCGTCGGCTTCGTCACCTGGATGATCTTCTGGATGGCACGCTCCGCCCGCAGCCTGTCGGGCGATCTGAAGAGCCACGTCGACCGCGCCGCGGACGCCTCGCGCGCCTCCCTCGTCGTCGTGGCGATGCTCGCCGTCGGCCGTGAGGGCCTCGAGACCGCCCTGTTCCTGTGGGCAGCCACGCAGGCTGCGAGCTCGGGGGAGGGCTCGTCGAGCGCGCCGCTCATCGGCGCCGGGCTCGGCCTGTTGACGGCCGTCGTCATCGCCTGCCTCCTCTACCGCGGTGCGCTGTCGCTCAACCTGTCGAAGTTCTTCACCTGGACCGGCGGCTTCCTCATCTTCGTCGCGGCCGGCGTCCTCGCGTACGGCGTGCACGACCTGCAGGAGAGCGGTGTGCTGCCGGGCCTCAACTCCCTCGCGTTCGACGTCAGCGAACAGATCCCGCCGTCGTCGTGGATCGGCACGCTGCTCAAGGGCACGTTCAACTTCTCACCGGCGACGACGTGGTTCGAGCTCGCCGTCTGGGTTGCCTACATCGCGATCGTCCTGCCGATGTTCATCGTGCGCGTGCGCGCACCCCACCCCCCGAAGGCCTTGGGCTCCGCCGTGGCCACGAAGCAGAAGGCAACAGCATGATTCTCCCCACCCGCACCGCACGGGCATTCGTGTTCACCAGCATCGCCGGCTTGGCGCTCACCGGGTGCACGAGCAACTCGAAGGATTCCAAGGACGACGGCAAGCTGACGGTCTCCTCCACGTCGAGCGAGTGCAAGGTCTCGGCCTCGGAGGCGCCCTCGGGCACCCTGTCGTTCAGCGTCAAGAACGACGGCGACAAGGTCACCGAGTTCTACCTGCTCGGTTCGGACCGCCTCCGCATCGTCGGCGAGGTCGAGAACATCGCACCGGGCCTGACGCGTGAACTCGTCGTCAAGGCCGCGCCGGGCACGTACTACACGGCCTGCAAGCCGGGCATGGTCGGCAAGGGCATCCAGTCGAAGTTCACCGTCACCGACTCGGGCGCCGACCTGACACCGACGGGGGCCGACAAGGCGCTCGTCGACGAGGCCGACAAGCAGTACCAGGCCTACGTCAAGGATCAGGCGACGCAGCTGAGCGCGCAGACGACGACGTTCGTCAACCTCTACAAGAGCGGCAAGGACGCCGAGGCGCGCGCCCTGTACGCGAAGGCGCGCCTGCACTGGGAGCGCGTCGAGCCCGTCGCCGAGTCGTTCGGTGACCTCGACCCCAAGATGGACCTGCGCGAGGCCGACCTCGAGAAGGGCCAGGAGTGGACCGGCTGGCACCGGATCGAGAAGGATCTGTGGCCGCCGAAGTCGGGCTACACCGCGATGAGCAAGACCGAGCGCAACAAGATCGCCGACCAGCTCCTCAGCGATACCAAGACGTTCGAGACGCGCACCAAGACGACGACGTTCACCGCCGACAAGATCGCCAACGGCGCGAAGTCCCTCATGGACGAGGTCGCCACGGGCAAGGTCACCGGCGAGGAGGAGATCTGGTCGCACACCGACCTCTACGACTTCCAGGGAAACGTCGACGGCGCACGCATCGCGTGGGAGAACCTGCGTCCGCTGCTCAAGAAGAAGGACGCGAAGCTCGACACGTCGATCGCGACGAAGTTCGCGGCGCTGCAGAAGCTGCTCGACAAGCACCGCGTCTCCGGTTCCGGGGACGACGCCGTCTTCAAGAGCTACGACAAGCTGTCGAAGGCCGAGGTCAAGGAACTCTCCGACGCGGTCAACGCGCTCAGCGAACCGCTGTCGAAGCTGACGGCGACCGTCACGTCCTGACACCGGCGTCGAGGCGCCCTACCCTGGGTAGGGCGCTTCGACGGTGGTTGTCACGACGATCGCAGCGACCGGATCCGCGTCAGGGCGGATCGACACGACGTGCAGAAGGATGGGTGAAGTGACGCAGCTGTCGCGCCGCGGGATGTTCGGTGTCGCAGGAGGCGGCGCAGCCGCAGGGCTGGCCGGATTCGCCGGGGGGTGGGGTGCCTCTCAGGCTTCCGCGAACCCGGCTCCCGACGCCTCGGCGCGCACCTACCCGTTCTTCGGCGCCCACCAGAGCGGCATCGTCACCCCGGCACAGGACCGGCTCTACTTCGCCGCGTTCGACGTCACCGCGAGCACCCGAGACGACCTCGAGACGCTCCTACGCGCCTGGAGTTCCGCCGCCGAACGCATGATGCGCGGGCTGCCGGCGTCGGACGAGGTGACGTCCTACGACGCCCCCCCGGCCGACACGGGTGAGGCCGACGGGCTCGGCGCGGCCGGCCTGACGATCACGTTCGGCTTCGGCCCCACCTTGTTCCGCACGAGCGACGGCAAGGATCGTTTCGGCCTGGCGAAGAAGCAGCCGAAGGAACTGCGCGAGCTGCCGCACTTCCCGGCCGACAAGCTCGACCCGCATCGAAGCGGCGGTGACCTCTGCGTCCAGGCCTGCGCCGACGACCCGCAGATCGCCGTCCACGCCATCCGCAACCTCACCCGCATCGCCTTCGGCCTCGCCGCGCTGCGCTGGGCGCAGCTCGGCTTCGGGCGCACCAGCTCGACGTCGACGGCGCAGGCGACGCCGCGCAACCTGTTCGGGTTCAAGGACGGCACGGCCAACATCAAGGCCGAGTCGCAGGACGTCGTCGACGAGCACGTGTGGGTCTCGAAGGGCGACGATGCCGCAGCCGACTGGATGGCCGGCGGCTCGTATCTCGTGGCGCGCCGCATCACGATGCACCTCGAGACGTGGGATCGCACGAGCCTGCGCGAGCAAGAGACCCTCATCGGCCGCGACCGCGCCGAAGGAGCGCCGCTGTCGGGCGGCAAGGAGTTCGACGAACCACGCTTCGACGTCACCGGCCGCGAGAACAAGCCCCTCATCGCCAAGAACTCACACGTCTTCCTCGCCCACCCGAAGAACAACAAGGGCGTCCAGATGCTGCGGCGCGGCTACAACTTCACCGACGGCAACGACGCGCTCGGTCGCCTCGACGCGGGTCTGTTCTTCCTCGCGTACGTGCGCCGCCCGTCGACGCAGTACATCCCGATGCAGATGCGCATGTCCCGCGAGGATGCCCTCATGGAATACCTGCAGCACACCGGATCCGGGCTGTTCGCCATTCCGCCGGGCGCGCGCGACGGTTCCTACGTCGGGCAGACGCTGCTCGAGGGCTGACGGCGCGGCGACGCTCGAAGCGCTACGACGCTCAAAGGCGACGACGCTCGGAGGTGTAGGAGCGCGCGGGATGGCGACGTGGTCGGCAGGGCATCAGGCGTCGATGCCACAGCGCCGTCATGGCATCCGGGAACGGTCGATGCGCCGAGCGAGTTGAGCCGCACGCGCGCAACAGCAAGACTGACAGGGTGAACGAACCCTTCAACGCCGCCCGGCTGCACGCAGCAGTCGGTGAGCTGCGCGCCGCCGTCGCGGCCAACGTCCTCCCGTTCGAGACGGCTGACGCGGCGGTCGCTCGGCGCTCGCAGCACGAGCTCGTCGCGCAACTCGACGACTACGTCATGCCCCGCCTCGAATCGCTCGACGCGCCGCTGCTCGCCGTCATCGGTGGATCGACGGGTGCGGGCAAGTCGACGCTCGTCAACTCGATCGTGCGCGAGCAGGTGACGCGCTCGGGTGTCCTGCGCCCGACGACGCGCGCGTCGGTTCTCATCCACCACCCGAGCGACACGCACTGGTTCATCGACGAGCGGGTGCTGCCCGGCCTGTCACGCCTGACCGGCAGTGCGACGCAGGGTGACGACCCGTCGTCGCTGCGGCTCGTCGCGTCGGCGTCCGTGCCGCGCGGACTGGCGCTGCTCGACGCTCCCGACATCGACTCCGTCGTCTCCGCGAACCGCGACCTGGCCCGACAGCTGCTGTCGGCCGCCGACCTGTGGCTGTTCGTCACGACCGCGGTGCGCTACGCCGACGCGGTGCCGTGGGAGATGCTCGAGCAGGCCACGGAGCGCGGGACGTCCGTCGCCGTCGTCCTCGACCGGGTGCCGCGCGAGGCGATCGACGAGGTGCAGGCCGACCTCGCGCGCATGCTCGCCGCGCAGGGGCTGGGCCGTGCGCCGGTGTTCGCGGTCGCCGAATCGCCGCTCGACGACTTCGGCATGCTGCCGCAGGCCGAAGTCGCGCGCATCACCGAGTGGCTCAACTCGCTCGCGAGTGACGCGATGTCGCGGCAGGCCGTCATCCGCCGCACCCTCGACGGCGCCCTCGACTCGCTGGCGCCGCGCGCACGGGCGAGCGTCGCGGCGGCGCGGGCCCAGGAGGACGCCCACGCCCGGCTGAGTGACGTGGCCCACGAGGCCTATCGCGAGCACCTGCAGGAGGTGGCCGAAGGTCTTGAGGACGGCACGCTGCTGCGCGGCGAGGTGCTCGCGCGGTGGCAGGAGTTCGTCGGCACGGGTGAGCTGTTCAAGCAGTTCGAGGCCGGCGTCAGCCGCCTGCGCGACCGCGTCTCCGCTCTGTTCACCGCGCGGACGGAGAAGGCCGCACCCGCGAGGGATCTGGGGGAGGCGCTGCAGTCCGGGGTGGCGCAGCTGGTCACCTCACACGCTGAATCGGCAGCTCTCGACGCCGGCCGCGGTTGGCGCCTCGACGACGCGGGCAAACCGCTCGTGGCGCGTCACCCCGAGCTGACCTCAGCCAGTCCGCAGGTGGCCGACCACATCGAGCGGCTCGTGCGCGACTGGCAGGGCGACGTGCTCGAGCTCGTCCGCTCCGAAGCCGGTGAGAAGCGCTCGACGGCGCGTTTTCTCGCGTTCGGCGTCAACGGCATCGCCGTGCTGCTCATGATCGTGACGTTCGCCTCGACCGGCGGCCTGACGGGCGCTGAGGTCGGCATCTCCGCCGGCTCGTCCGTGCTCGCGCAGCGCCTGCTCGAGGCGATCTTCGGCGACCAGGCCGTCCGCTCGCTCGCCAAGGCGGCCCGCGGTCTGCTCATCGAGCGCGTCGAGGCGCTCTTCGCCGCCGAGGAACGTCGCTACCACGCTGCGCTCGGTGAGGTGGCTTTGCCGAAGCAGGCGGCGGCTCGCATCGAGACGGCGCTCACCCACGTCGAGGAGGCGCGATGAGCTGGAAGCCGTTCGGACGCGAGCGGCGCGAACGCGCCGAGGTCGTCGCCCCCATCACGCGCGAGGAGGTCGACGGCCGCGCCGCTGCGCTGCAACGCGCGCTGACGCTCGGTGGGCCCGCCTTGCCCGCGGACGATGTCGCCGTCGCCCGCAAGCTGCTGGCGCGTGTCGCCGAGCGCTCACGGATCGGCGGTGACCACACCGTCGTCGCGCTCGCCGGGGCGACCGGCTCCGGCAAGTCGAGCCTGTTCAACGCGCTCGTCGGTGAGCCCGTCTCGCGGGTGGGCGCGCGCCGCCCGACGACGTCACGGGCCGCCGCGGCGGTCTGGGGTAAGAGCGTTCCGAGCGAGTTGCTCGACTGGCTCGACGTGCCTTCACGCCATCAGGTGCAGGCCGCGATGCCACGTCATGCCGAGCTCGACGGCCTCGTCCTGCTCGACCTTCCCGACTTCGACTCCCGTGTGCGTGAGCACCGTGCGGAGGCCGATCGCGTGCTCGAGCTGTGCGATCTGTTCGTGTGGGTCACCGACCCGCAGAAGTACGCCGACGCGGTGCTTCACGAGCAGTACGTCCGCCAGCTCGCGGTCGCGAAGGCGACGTCGATCGTCGTGCTCAACCAGGCCGATCGGTTGACGCCGGAGGGGGCCGACAGCTGCCTCGCCGACCTGAGTCGCCTCCTCGTCGAGGACGGGCTGACGGACGCGCTCGTGCTGCCCACCTCGACGGTCGTCGACGGCGGTGTGACGACCCTCGTGGACGCTCTCGCGGACGTCGTGCAGGCCAAGAATGCCGCCGATCGGCGCCTCGCGGGCGATCTGCGGCATCAGGCCCAGCGGCTCAGCTCGCACGTCGGAGCGGTGCGCGAGCATCGCACGAGTGGGACGAACGCCGAGCTCGTCTCCGCCCTCGCGCAGTCGGCCGGTGTGGGGGTGGTGCTCGACGCCGTCGAGCGCGACTACCGCACAGAGGCGGCACGGCGCACCGGATGGCCGTTCACGCGATGGTCGCAGAAGCTCAAGGCGCGGCCGCTCGCGCGGCTCGGGCTCGACAAGCAGGTGTCCGACGGCATGAGCCGCGGTGATCGGCGCGTCGTGCTCGGCAAGTCGTCGCTGCCTCCCGCGACGCCGGCCGCGCGCGCTGCGGTCGACCTCGCGACGAGGCGTCTCGGGGAGAAGGCTGCGGACGGCCTGCCTGACCCCTGGGCAGACGAGGTGCGCAGCGCCGCGACGGGGCGTGACGGCGCCATGGCCGACGCGCTCGACCAGGCCGTGCTGCGCACGCCGTTGCGCGGACGCTTCCCGGGTTGGTGGGCCGCGGCGTCGGCGCTGCAGTGGGCCTTCGCCGGTGTCGCGCTGGCCGGGGCCGCGTGGTTGATCGTGCTCGCGCTGCTCGGCACGATGCAGATCCACGTGGGCGTCCCGACGATGGCGGGTGATTGGCTGCCCATCCCGCTCGTCATGCTCGCCGGCGGGTTGCTCGCGGGGTTGTTGCTCACGGTCCTCACGCGGACCCTCGCTCGGACGGGAGCCCGACGCGCACGTCAGGATGCGCAGGAGCGCCTCGACGAGGCCATCGCGCAGGTGGCGTCGGAGCGCATCATCGCGCCCGTCGAGGCGGTCGTGAGGCGCCACGACGACACGGCACGGGCGCTCGCGGAGGCGTCTGCCTGAGCCGCGGGCGATGGTTGCGGTGCTGGTGGGTGGGGGCTCTGCGGACGGTACGGCCGTGGGTCAGGCGCGGGGGTGACGTGGTTCGGCTCCGGGCTGGGGATGGTGACGCTGCGTCGCGGCCGTCCCCAGGCGAGCCGTGCCAGCTGTGAATCTGCCCTCCCAGGCAGCGCACGGGAGGGCCTATCCACAGCATCGGTGACGGTGGGACGCGCGGGGCGGACGAACCTGCCTAGCGTCGGGATCACGACCGGCCGAGGTGGCCGGCGCGATGCCTGACGCGGCCGCGGCCGCAGTGGAGGAACCACCATGAACGAGGTAGCGATCGACATCAGCGGCACCGTCGTCACCGACCCGGTGCTGCGCCAGACGAAGACAGGGGATGCGTTCCTCACGTTCCGGATGGCGGTCAACGAACGCCGCTGGAACGCGCAGGAGAACACGTGGAGCGACGGTGCGTCGCAGTTCTTCAGCGTGACGGCGTTCCGCACGCTCGCGGGCAACGCTTATCACTCGCTCGCGAAGGGTCAGCACGTCATGGTCTCGGGTCGGCTGCGGCTCAGTCAGTACGTCGCGCAGGACGGCTCGCAGCGCATGAGCGTGCAGATCGACGCGCACGACATCGGCGCCTCCCACAAGTTCGGGCAGACGTCGTTCACGAAGTGCTCCGACCCCGTCATCCCGAGCTCCGACCGCCTCGCCGACGACATCGTCACGGAGGTGACGCGCACGGTGGAGAACGAGCAGTTCGGCCGCAGCGAACCCGCGTCCGACGAGGAAGCCACCGAGGGGCGCCGCGCGCTCGTCGACGCCTGAGACGGCGAGGCCGGCCGGGCGGTGAGCACGTCACCGCCCGGCCGGGCGGACGTCGGGCCCCGCACGCGCCGCGGAAAGTCGCGTCGAACGGCTTGCAACCGATAGCCTCGGGCGCATGGCTGAGTTCATCTACACCATGACCAAGGCGCGCAAGGCCGTTGGCGACAAGGTGATCCTCGACGACGTGTCGATGTCGTTCTACCCCGGCGCCAAGATCGGCGTCGTCGGCCCCAACGGCGCCGGCAAGTCCACCATCCTCAAGATCATGGCGGGGCTCGACCAGCCCAGCAACGGCGAGGCACGCCTGTCCCCGGGCTACAGCGTCGGCATCCTGCTGCAGGAGCCACCGCTCAACGAGGAGAAGGACGTGCGCGGCAACGTCGAGGAAGGCCTCGGCCAGATCAAGGTCGACCTCGACCGGTTCAACGAGATCTCCGCCGAGATGGGCGAACCCGACGCCGACTTCGACGCCCTCATGGAGGAGATGGGCAAGCTCCAGGAGAAGATCGACGCGGCCGATGCGTGGGACATCGACTCCCAGCTCGAGCAGGCCATGGACGCCCTGCGCTGCCCGCCCGGTGACGCCGATGTCTCCGTCCTCTCCGGTGGTGAGAAGCGCCGCGTCGCGTTGTGCAAGCTGCTGCTGCAGAAGCCCGACCTGCTCCTGCTCGACGAGCCCACCAACCACCTCGACGCCGAATCCGTCCTCTGGCTCGAACAGCACCTTGCGAGCTACCCGGGCGCCGTCCTCGCCGTCACCCACGACAGGTACTTCCTCGACAACATCGCCGGCTGGATCTGCGAGGTCGACCGCGGTCGTCTCTACCCGTACGAGGGCAACTACTCGACGTACCTCGAGAAGAAGCAGGAGCGCCTCACCGTCCAGGGCAAGAAGGACGCGAAGCTCGCCAAGCGCCTCAAGGAAGAACTCGAGTGGGTCCGCTCCAACGCGAAGGCCCGCCAGACGAAGTCGAAGGCACGCCTCGCGCGCTACGAGGAGATGGCCGCCGAAGCCGAGCGCACCCGCAAGCTCGACTTCGAGGAGATCCAGATCCCGCCGGGCCCGCGCCTCGGCGCGCAGGTCATCGAGGTCAACGACCTGAAGAAGGGCTTCGGCGACCGCGTCCTCATCGACGGGCTGTCGTTCACGCTGCCGCGCAACGGCATCGTCGGCGTCATCGGCCCCAACGGCGTCGGCAAGACGACCCTGTTCAAGACGATCGTCGGCTTCGAAGAGCCAGACGCCGGCACCGTGAAGATCGGTGAGACGGTCAACATCAGCTACGTCGACCAGAACCGCGCCGGCATCGACCCCGAATCAACTCTGTTCGAGGTCGTCTCCGAAGGAAACGACCACATCCAGGTCGGCCAGGTCGAGATCCCCGCACGCGCCTACGTCTCGCAGTTCGGGTTCAAGGGCCCCGACCAGCAGAAGAAGGCCGGCGTCCTGTCCGGTGGTGAACGCAACCGCCTCAACCTCGCCCTCACCCTCAAGCAGGGCGGCAACCTGCTGCTGCTCGACGAACCGACCAACGACCTCGACGTCGAAACCCTCGGATCCCTCGAGAACGCGCTGCTCAGCTTCCCCGGCTGCGCCGTCGTCATCAGCCACGACCGCTGGTTCCTCGACCGCGTCGCGACGCACATCCTCGCCTACGAAGGCACCGACGAGAACCCCGCCGCGTGGTACTGGTTCGAAGGAAACTTCGACGCCTACGAGAAGAACAAGATCGAACGCCTCGGCGCCGAAGCAGCACGCCCCCACCGCGTCACACACCGCCGGCTCACCCGCGACTGAGGATCAAGCGCGCGAAGGTAGGACCGCAGCGAAGCGAGGATCCTGCCGCAGCAAGCGCTGACGAAGTCGCGGAAAGGACACGCGACTGAGGATCAAGCGCGCCAAGGTAGGACCGCAGCGAAGCGAGGATCCTGCCGCAGCAAGCGCTGACGAAGTCGCGGTAAGGACACGCGACTGATACTCCCTCGACCCGTCTTCCGGGCGGCGCGGATCCTGAGCTCGCGGGCTCGCCCAGGATCGCCGCGCCACCTCGGTGCGACAGGCCTCCGGGCTGGATGACAGCAACGCCTCTCACTCACACCTCGCACGCTCGGTGTTCGTGAGGGGCGTTGCTGTCATCCAGAGTCCATGGTGCGCCGGGTCACTGTCCGCTGTCCCTGCGTCGTGAGGTGGGGGACGGATTGGGCTCGGGGAAGGGCTGCGTCATGACGCGTGCTCGTGGTGCCGCCGCGCCGTCAGAGCCGGCCGGCATCGCCGGCGCAGTCGGTGCTGCGGTCTGGGGGTCCGGACCGTCGGGCTGACGGGTCAGCGCCGTTTCGCGAGGCGCGCCTCGAGAGAAGCCTTCGAGGCCGGCCACTCGTGCGCAAGGATCGAATAGACAACCTTGTCGCCCAATGCGCCGTTGCCCTCGCGACGATCGGCGCGCAACACGCCGTCACGCCTGGCACCGAGACGCTCGATCGCGGCCTGTGACTGCTGGTTCATCCAGCTCGTCTCGTACCGCACACACTCGACCCCGACCGTCTCGAAGGCGTACGTCATGAGCAACAACTTGCTCTCCGCGTTCGTGCCCGTGCCGTGCGTCGACGCGCGATTCCACGTGTAGCCGATCGACACGCGCGGCACCGCGTCGACGATGTCGTAGAACGTCGTGCACCCCAACACCTGCTCGTCCGCCAGCCGCACCGCGACGAACGGCACCATGAACCCCGACTCGCGCCATGCGAGGCGCTGCTCGATCATCGCGCGAACACCGTCAGCGCGCGGAACGCTCGTGTACCAGCGCGTCCACATCTCGCCGTCGTTGACGGCGTCCACGAGGCCGTCATGATGCTCGAGCGTCAAGGGCTCCAACCGCACCAAGGACCCGGTCAGCGTGATGTCAGCGTCGAAATCAGTCATGCCCCTCAACGTAGCGCCCATGCGTCGCAGCCCGACGGATGTGACCAAGAATCGCGGATGGGCACGAACATCGCAGATGGGGACGGGAATCGCAGTCGTGCAGGGGATGGCGGTACGCGAGGTCAGGGGCGGGGGGCGTCCTTGAGGCGCATCATGCCCTCCTGCGCGACGGTGGCGACGAGGGTGCCGTCCTCGGTGAACATGCGCCCCACGCCGAGGCCGCGCCCACCCGACGTCGAGGGTGATTCCTGCGCGAACAGGATCCACTGCGTCAGATCCACGGGTCGGTGGAACCACATCGCGTGATCGAGGCTCGCAGCGCGGTAGCCGGGTGACGACCAGGCGATGCCGTTGGCGCGCATCGCCGCCTCGAGCATCGAGTAGTCGGAGGCGTACGCGAGGATCGCAGCGCTGAGCAGCGGGTCGTTCGGCACCTCACGCAGTGTGCGCATCCACAGGTTCTGGAACGGCTGACGTTCGTCCGCCGGCGCGAGATAGAGCCCGCCCTCGACGTGTCGAACGTCGACAGCGCGTCCGCGCGCCCAGTGCTGCGCCATCGGGTGATCGATGTCGCCGACGATGTCCGCGGTCGTGGGCAGCGACTCGGGGGCCGGCACGTCCGGCATCGTCACCTGGTGGTCGATGCCGCCGGCGTCCTCCTGGAAGCTCATGATGACGCTGAGGATCGGCGCGCCGTTCTGGATCGCGTGCACGCGCCGCGCGGAGAACGACCCACCGTCACGTAGTCGCTCGACGGCGAAACGCACCGGCTGCGCAGCGTCCCCCGGGCGCAGGAAGTACCCGTGCAGGGAGTGGATGTGGCGCGGCGCCCCGGGCTTGATCTCACCGACGGTGCGGCCGGCCGCGACGATGCACTGCGCGAGAACCTGCCCGCCGAAGATGCGCCCGTGCGGCTGCGGCTGCGATTCGCCGACGAACAGGTCCGCGGCGCTCTGACCGAGGTCGACGCGGCGCTCACCGTCCTCGTCGAAGGACGCGGAGATCGTTGCACTGCCCACCGGGCGGACGTCGAGGATGTTCAGCAGGTCGCCGACCGGGTCGTCGGACGGTTCGATCGAAACGAGGGAAGTCACGAGGCGAGGCTACCCATGAACGGCGCCTCCCGCGCGCAACCGCGTGACATGACACCGCCGTCGGTTGGTGATCGGGCCTGGGCGCGGGGGATAATGACCGCCATGACCTACGCGCCCGACTATGCCTCCGTCGTGCCCGTTCCGCTGCGGTGGTCGGACATGGACGCCTACGGCCACGTCAACAACGTCCAGTTCCTGCGTCTGCTCGAGGACGCCCGCATCCTCGCGTTCGCGCAGTGGTTCGGTCGTGAGCGTTCCGTCGTCGGCGAGGGCATCATCGTCGCGCGTCACGAGATCGAGTACCGGGCGCCGTTGCTGTTCCGCATCGAGCCGATCGAGGTCGCCATGTGGATCACGCACCTCGGCGGCGCGGCGTACGACGTCGGGTACGAGGTGCGCGACGGGGGGCACGGTTCGACGACGTACGCGCTCGCGGAGACGACGCTCGTCGGTTACGACTTCCAGACCGAGCAGCCGCGCCGGCTCGAGGAGCACGACAAGACGCAGCTGCGACGCTTCGTCGGCCCGCCCGTGCCGTTCCGCCACCGCGCTGCCGAGAAGCGCCGCGAGGCCTCGGCGTGAGCGACGGGTTGGAGCTCGCCGACGCCCAGGTCGCCGCAGACCTGACGACGTACGTCGCCCGCGCGCGCACGCTCGACGCCGACGGCGCGATCCGCCTCCAGGCGAGTGGATCGACGCTCGCCGCGTGGGTCGGCGTGCGCAAGGGCCGCGGACTCATGGGGGAGGGCACCGTCATCGGCTTGCGGGTGCTGCCGCTCGCGCGCGCCGTCGACGAGCAGGTCGATGTCGTCGTCCCATTGGCGGCGGTCGCCGATCGTCTGGCTCGCCGCGGTTCCCCGCAAGGTGCGGTACCGAACACCGCGCCCGGTGCAAGCCCCCAGGTCGTCGACGAATCCGATGGCGCCTTCACGCTCGAGATCCCGCCGATGACGGTGCGCACGTCCTGGGCCGCTGTCACGCCCCCGCGCAGCGGATGGTCGCCGCTGGCGCGCCTGCCCGTCGACGGTCTCGTGCACGTCGCGCGCGTCGGCATCGAGGAGGTCGCCACCGGAACTCCCGAGGGCGCCGGTGCCGCAGCCGTCGAACAGCTCCGTGAACGCGTCTGGAACCGCCCGATCGAGGGTGATCTCGGCGGCGCCGACGGGCTGCCCACCGGGGCCGCGCTCGGGCTGTACGCGCTCGGATTCGCCGTCGGTGACGTCGCGACGGTGTATGGCACGGCCCGCTGGCATCGCGTCTCGACAGACGTCGGGCACGTTCTCGTGCGCTGACGGTTCGGGGTGCGCGGCGTCGTTGACGCGGGTTTGCGCACCTGAAGGGTGGGCCGCGCGGGCGAGGGATGTCGCTCGTCGCTCGGACCGCGAGCGTGCCGATCGGCTGGGGTGCGCGACGTTGCTGACGCGGGGTGCGCACCTGGCGGCGCGCGTTCGGGTGCGATGCGTCACCGTCGAAATCCTCCGCACCTGAGCGGTCGGGCATCCGGCGCCGTGCACGCGAGCCCGCCGAGCCGAACGAAGGGTGCCCGCGCGGTTATCGTCGTGACCATGACGCACCGTTCACTACCGCAGCCACGCACCCTCGACCCCATGGACGCACCGAGCCTGCGCTGGGGCATCATCGCGCCCGGCGGCATCGCCCGCACGTTCGCGCAAGCGCTCACGGCGCGGACGTCGCAACGCATCGTAGCCGTCGGTTCTCGAAATGTTCAGCGGGCGCAAGAGTTCGTCGACAAATTCGCCTCCGGAGCAACGGCCTACGGATCCTACGGCGAACTCGTTGCTGACGACGACGTCGACGTCGTGTACGTCGCCTCGCCACACAGCGCGCACCGCGACCACGCACTGCTCGCCATCGAGGCGGGCAAGCACGTCCTCGTCGAGAAGGCATTCACGCGCAACGCCGCCGAGGCTCGGGAGGTGCTCGAGGCGGCGGAGCGCGCCGGCGTGTTCGTCATGGAAGCCATGTGGTCGCGCTTCCTGCCGCACTACGACGTGATCCGTCAGGCCATCGACGCCGGCCTCATCGGTGACGTGCGCTGGATCGCCGCTGACCACGGTCAGGCGCTCTACCCGGAGGGGCCCCGGCGCCTGTCCGATCCCGCCCTCGCCGGCGGTGCGCTCCTCGACCTCGGTATCTACCCGCTCAGCTTCGCGGCGATGCTCATACCGCAGGTCGACGACGTCGTCGCCACCGGCATCCTCACGCCGCAGGGCGTCGACGAATGCGAGACGATCACCCTGCGCGGCGGTGGTTCCATCGCCGGTCTCGGCACGACGATGGCGACGCAGACGCCCAACACCGCCGTCGTCGCCGGCACCGAAGGGCGCCTCGAACTCGACGGGTGGTTCTATTTCCCGACGCAGGTGCGTCTCGTCAGCAACGACGGCGAGGTGCTCGACACCTTCGACGGTGCCGACGACCTGCACGCGCTGCACTTCGAGGCCGTCGAGGTGGCCCGCCGCATCAGCGACGGCCGCCGCGAGTCGCCCCTCATGCCACACGCCGAGACGTTGCGCGTCATGGGTCTCATGGACGAGATCCGCCGTCAGCTCGGGGTGGTCTACCCGGGGGAGTGACCGTGCGCCAAGCACGCGTCACGCCAGGACGCACCCACGACAGCTCCGGCTACCGTCGACGCACGATGGCGGGTAACTCACAGGTAGGCGCCTCGTGACGCGCCTACGCGTGAGTTACCCGTCATCATCGCGTCACGCTGCGACCGGGTGGGCCTCGATCAGGCTCGCGTGAACCAGACCGTCACGTCGCGTTCGACGGTGAGGCTGTCGGCGTCACCGCTGCTCAGGACGACGAACGCGTCGTCGGGCAGGGCGACCGGCTCACCGAAGTTCGTGACGACCCACAGGTCCTCGTGGCCGTCACGGCTGTTGACGAACGCCACGACGTCGTCGCCGGCGCCCTCGACCCACGTGAGCGAGCCGGAGCCCAGTTCGCGGGCGTGACGCTCGCGCAGCATGCGGCGGTAGAACTCGAGCGTCGAACCGGCCACGCCGTCCTGCTGGTCGACGGCGAGGTCACCGTAGACCTCGGGCTGCGGCAGCCACGTCGCCTCCGACGGGCCGAACCCGAACGACGGCGCGTCCTTGACCCACGGCATCGGCACGCGGCAGCCGTCACGGCCGGCCTCGGTGTGCTCGGAGCGCTCCCACGTCGGGTCCTGACGCGCCTCGTCGGGCATCGTCGTGTGGTCGGGCAGGCCGAGTTCCTCACCCTGGTACAGGTAGGCGCCGCCGGGCAGTGCCAGCTCGAGTGCCGTCGCCGCGAGGGCGCGACGCAGGCCGAGTGCCGCGTCGGGCTGCGGGTCCTCGGCGCGGATGCCGTTGGGGCGCGGCTGCCCGACGGGCAGCGCAAGACGCGTGGCGTGACGTACGACGTCGTGGTTGCTCAGGACCCACGTCGTCGGTGCGCCGACGGAGTCGTTCGAGCGGTACGACGACGTGATGCTCTCGTGCAGGTCGGCGGCACGCCACGGTGTCTCGAGGAAGGCGAAGTTGAACGCCTGGTGGAACTCGTCCGGGCGCACGTAGCGGGCGAGGCGCTCGGGCGGGCTGACCCACGCCTCGGCGCACATCGCGCGGTCCGCGGCGGAGTCGTAACCGTCGGCGTCGCGCGGGTTGTAGGAGTCGAGCAACTCACGCCACGCGCGGTAGATCTCGTGCACGCCCTCCTGATCCCACATCGGGCCGCCGTTGTCGTGGCTCGCATCGCCGGTGCCGGCCATCTGCGCGTGCGCCGCGTGATCGGGCAGCCCGTCGGCCTTGATCAGGCTGTGCGCGACGTCGACGCGGAAGCCGTCGACACCGCGGTCGAGCCAGAACGTCAGGATCGAGACGAACTCGTCGCGGACCTCGGGGTTGTTCCAGTTGAAGTCGGGCTGCTTGGGGTCGAACAGGTGCAGGTACCACTGCTCGGGGTTGCCGTCGGCGTCGCTGACGCGCGTCCACGCGTTGCCGCCGAAGATCGCCTGCCAGTCGTTCGGCGGCAGTTCACCGTTCTCGCCCTTGCCGTCGCGGAACAGGTAGCGCTCGCGCTCCGGCGAACCAGGGCCGGCCGCGAGGGCCGCCTTGAACCACTCGTGCTCGTCGGAGGAGTGGTTCGGCACGAGGTCGACGATGACGCGCAGGTCGAGCTCGTGCGCGCGGGCGATCAGCTTGTCGGCGTCGGCGAGGGTGCCGAACAGCGGGTCAATGTCGCGGTAGTCGGCGACGTCGTAGCCCGCGTCGGCCATCGGGGAGGTGTAGAACGGCGAGATCCACAGCGCGTCGACGCCGAGGTCGCGCAGGTAGGGCAGCTTGGCGGTGATGCCGGGCAGGTCGCCGACACCGTCACCGTTCGAATCGGCCCACGAGCGCGGATACACCTGGTAGACGGCGGACGTACGCCACCATTCCTGGCCGCCGTGGCCGACGTGCGTCGCTGAGGTCTGCTTGATCCACGAAGTCTGTTCACTCACCGCCCCAGTTTGCCAACCACGGGCGCTGGGACGAAACCGTCCGCATCACCCGCGGCCGAGAGGGGCTCGACAGGCCCATCGCTGCCCGAGCCGTTCGACTCGGTGACGGCGGCGCGTCAGCGAACCGGGTGCTCCGGCTCCGGCCCGGGGGTGTTGACGAGGCTGTAGGCCGCGCGCACGAGGTAGTCGCGCAGCAGGCGGTCGAGCTCCGGTTCCAGGGCGACGTCGTCGCACGCCGCCATGATGTGCGTCAGCCAGCGGTCGCGCTGCTCGGGGGTGACGGCGAACGGCATGTGTCGCATCCGAAGGCGCGGGTGGCCGCGCTCGGCCGAGTACGTCGTCGGGCCGCCCCAGTACTGTTCGAGGAACATCTCGAAACGGCGCTTCGCGGGCTCGAGATCGGCCTCGGGGTACATCGCTCGCAGCGTCGCGTCCTGCGCCACGCCGTCGTAGAACACCTCGACGAGACGGTGAAACGTGGCGTGGCCGCCCATGCGGTCGTACAGCGTCGGCTCACTCATGCGTCCAGTCTTTCACCCGCGCGCCACGGCCGTCGCGTGGCCGGATGTCCCTTCATCGGTGCCGAGGTCGGCCTCACCTCGGCAGGGCGGTGTTGACGGCGGCGAACGGCTGGGCCGGCGGGCCCTTGACGCCTGCGTCCTCGAGCGCGATGACGCTGCGTCGGCGCAGTTCGCGGCTCACGCCGAAGTTCTCGTTCGGCGCCGTCTTCGCGATGATGCGGAACGTCATCGTGCCGCCCGCCACCGATTCGACACCCGCGACGTTCGGGCGCTCGATCAGCTTCTCGCTCCACTCGGGGTCGGCCTCGAGCGCGTCGACGACGCCCTCGAGCACATGGGTGACGGTGTGGATGTCCGAGTCGTAGGCGACCGGGATGTCGACGAGCGACGTCGACCATCCCTGCGAACGGTTGGCGACGCGCACGATCTCACCGTTTCGGACGTACCAGACGACACCGTTCGCGTCGCGCAGCCGCGTGATGCGCAGCGTCACCTCCTCGACGGTTCCGATCGCCTCGCCGGTGTCGATGACGTCACCGACGCCGTACTGATCCTCGAAGATCATGAAGATGCCCGACAGGTAGTCCTTGACGAGCGACTGCGCGCCGAAGCCGAGCGCGACGCCCGCGACTCCGGCGCTCGCCATGATCGGGCCGAGCTGGATGCCGCACTGCGCGGCGATCGTCAGCGTCGCGACGACGACGACCGCCACCGTCGTGATCGAGCGCAGCAATGACCCCATCGTCGCGGCGCGCTGACGGCGACGCTCGTCGTCGAGACCTGCGGCGGCACGCAACCGGGCGCGGGTCGGAGCGAGCAGGTCGCCCGCGCTGACGGCGGTGCTCCCCGCAGCGCCTTCCGCCTCTCCCGCAGCGTCGCCCGCGCCTTCTGGCGCCTGGGCGGAAGGGGTGGCGGCGCCCGTCTGCTGACCGGCCTCGTCAGTGGCCCCACGTGTCTCGTCCTGCCCAGAACGCGTCGAGCGGGGGCGGGCGATCATCGCCTCGACGGCCCGCGAGATCGCGCGGTGGGCGAGCCAACGCACCGCGACGGCCGCGACGACGATGATGACCACCTGCACCGGAGTGCCACCGACGTGGTGCCACAGATCGCCCATCGTCGACGTGCGCAGTGGGACGAGGCTCAGGGGAATCGATGACATGCCGTCATCCAATCACCCGCGCCCAGCTCGTCTCGAACGACCGACGTGGGCCGATTCGCTGCCGCCCCACGTGAAGCGAGAGTCTCGCAGAGCCCAGGCTCCCCGGGCTCTGCGAGATCACTGCAGCCGGCGCAGCTGCGTCGCGATGGCACACACGATGCGGCCCGGGACGATCGAAACCGTCCCGGGCCGCATCACGTGCATCACGACGCGGGAAGCACGAGCACTCACGGCTCGCGCGCATCACCGCCCGTCGCGGCGGGCTCAGCCGTGCTGTCGCGCCGCCTGTGCGTCGAAGCGCTGAGCCTCGACGGCGCGCGCCACGGTGTCGCGGTTCTCGGCAACGGTGCGCACGAGACCGGCCGGGGCGTCACGGTGGGCGTCGAGCCAGGTGTTGGCCTGCGCGAGCAGCTGCGGCCCGGCGAGGGTGAACGGGAAGAACGACCCGATCGTCAGCTCCGCGATGTGGTGCGTGCGCGAGGCCCAGTAGCCCTCGGCCATCTCGAAGTAGCGCTCGACGTACGGCTCGAGCAGTGCCTCGTCGTGCACGTGCCCGAAGCCCGCGGCGGTCTCGGCGATCGTCTGGTTCGCGAGCGCGTCGGAGTCGACGACGGACGCCCACGCCGCGGCCTTCGCCTCGGCCGTCGGCATCGCCGCCCGGGCACGCGCGGCGCGCTCAGCGCCGGTCGCGGTGTTGTCCCGCTCGAGTTCGGCCGCGATCTCGAGCTCGCCGAGCACGCCACCGGCGACGAGGCTCGTGAGCAGCGTCCAGCGCATCTCGGTGTCGAGGGCGAGACCGTCGAGCACGGACGAGCCCTCGAACAGGCCGCGGACGAACGCGAGGTCGTCGGCGCTCGCGGCGAACGACGTGAACGCCTGCGCGAGCTGGAGCTGCGCATCGGAGCCGGGCTCGGCCGACAGCAGCAGACCGCGCAGAGTGCGGGCCACGAGGGCGACGACGTCGTCGCGGTGCTCCGGTGCCGTGTACGTGCGCGCGGCGGTCGTCAGCTGCCCGAGCAGGGTGCGCAGCAGCGTCGAGTCACTCTCGCCCGGCAGCGTCGCGAGGGCCATGTCGATGAAGTCGCGCGCCGACATCTCCGCATCGCGCGTCATGTCCCAGGCGGCGCCGAGCACGAGGGCGCGCGGCAGCGAATCCGTGAACGCGCGCGGGTGGGCGATGGCCGTGGCGAGGCTGCGCGCATCGAGACGGATCTTCGCGTAGGCGAGGTCATCGTCGTTGACGAGCAGCAGGTCGGGTTGCGGCGTGCCGACGAGCTCGCTCACCTCGGTGCGCTCACCGTCGACGTCGAGCTCGACGCGCGCGGTGCGCGTCAGCGCGCCGTCACGCAGCATGTAGCAGCCGACGGCGAGGCGGTGCGGACGCAGCGTGGGGTAGTCGTCGGCGGCGCTCTGCTCGATGACGACGCTCGTCATGCGGCCGTCGTCGTCGGTCTCGACGATCGGGCGCAGCGTGTTGACGCCGGCGGTCTCGAGCCACAGCTTCGACCACTGCGTGAGGTCGCGTCCGCTCGTCGTCTCGAGCTCGGCGAGCAGCTGCGGCAGCGTCGTGTTCTGCCACGCATAGCGCGCGAAGTAAGCGCGCAGACCGGCGGTGAACGGCTCACGCCCGACGTAGGCGACGAGCTGCTTGAGCACCGAAGCGCCCTTGGCGTACGTGATGCCGTCGAAGTTGACCTCCACGTCGGCGAGGTCGCGGATCGGGGCGACGATGGGGTGCGTCGAGCTCAGCTGGTCCTGACGGTAGGCCCACGCCTTCTCGGACGTGCCGAACGTCGTCCACGCCGATTCCCAACGAGTCGCCTCGGCCTGCGCCGTCGTCGAGGCCCACTCGGCGAACGACTCGTTGAGCCACAGGTCGTTCCACCACTTCATGGTGACGAGGTCGCCGAACCACATGTGCGCGAGCTCGTGCAGCACCGTCAGCGCACGGCGCTCGACGACGGCCTCCGAGACCTTGGCGCGGAAGACGTAGATCTCGGAGAACGTCACGCAGCCGACGTTCTCCATCGCGCCCGCGTTGTATTCCGGCGTGAAGATCTGGTCGTACTTGGTGAACGGGTAGGGCTGGTCGAACTCGTTCTCGAAGAACGCGAAGCCACGCTTGGTGATGTCGAAGATCTCGTCGGCGTCCATGTGCGGAGCGAGCGACTTGCGGCAGAACACGCCGAGAGGGATGGTGCCGGCGCGCGTCTCGACGCTGTCGCGGTACGCCTCGTAGGGGCCCGCGACGAGCGCGGTGACGTAGCAGGAGATGCGGGCGGTGGGGGCGAACTCCCACGTCGCGGCCGGCTCGCTCACCCCGTTCGGACCCGTGTAGGTCTGCGTCGCGGGCTTCGGCTCCGGCGTCGTCTCGTTCGACAGCACCTGCCAGCGCGCGGGCGCCGTGACGGTGAACTGGAACGTCGCCTTGAGGTCGGGCTGTTCGAAGACGGGGTACATGCGTCGCGCGTCCGGCACCTCGAACTGCGAGTAGAGGTAGACCTCGTCGTCGGCGGGGTCGACGAAGCGGTGCAGGCCCTCACCGGTGTTCATGTAGACGCCGACGGCGTCAACGCGCACCTCGTTCTCGGCGGCGAGATCGGTGAGGCGGATGCGCGCCCCGTTCCAGTCGACGTCACGCTCCTCGCCGTTGACGACGACGCGGCTGACGGACTCGCCCAGGAAATCGAGCCATGTCTCGCTGCCGGGCTGCGCGCTGAAGCGCACGACGCTCGACGTCGCGAACGTCGTCGGGCCGGTGGTGAGGTCGAGGGTGACGGCGTAGGAGTCGACGGTGATGTTCTCGCCGCGGGTCTGCGCGTCGTCGCGGGTGAGGTTGGCCCCGTTCACGTCAGTGGTGTCCTTCCAGCAGGGTTGAGGAACGGCGGTGCGCGAAGTGGTGTGCGCCACAGCCGTTCGGGCGGTGCTGCCCATCCTTGCACGAGCGCTCGAGGTGGCAGGATGGGACGGTGAGCGAAAATCAGCCCGAGTCCGCAGCCCCTACCGTCGAGATGTTCTTCGACCCGATGTGCCCGTGGGCGTGGATGACGTCCCGCTGGCTCATGGAGGTCGAGAAGGTGCGTGACGTGCGCGTCACCTGGCGCGTCATGAGCCTCGCCGTCCTCAACGAGGGCCGCGACCTGCCCGATGATTACCGGGCCTTCCTCGAACAGGCGTGGGCGCCCGCACGCCTGGTCATCGCGGCGCAACAGGCGCACGGCGACGACGTCGTCAAGCCGCTCTACGACGCGATCGGCACCCGCTTCCACCCCGGCGGCGCCGACCCGCGTGACGCCGAGAGCGTGCGGCGCGTGCTCGTGGAGTCGCTCGCCGAGTGCAGTCTCGAGCCGGAGCTCGTCGATGCGGCGACCAACGTGCCCGGCGACGATGTCGACGTCGCCCTGCGGGCCGCGCACAAGCGCGCGACCGACCTCGTCGGCACGGACGTCGGCACCCCCGTCGTCGCGTTCGGCGGCACCGCGTTCTTCGGCCCGGTCGTGACGCCGGCGCCCAAGGGTGAGGACGCCGGGCGCCTGTGGGACGGCTGCCTCCTCGTCGCGGGCACGCCCGGTTTCTACGAACTCAAGCGCAGCCGCGACGTCGGCCCCGACTTCAGCTGACCCTCCGCACCACCACTGCCCCTCAGGCCATATCTTCGCGACAAGGACGAGCACACATGCGCATTCACATCGGTGGCGACCACGCAGCTTTCGAGACCCAGCAGGCCCTGCTGACCTACCTGACCGAGCAGGGTCACGAGGTCATCAACCACGGCCCGAGCGAGTACGACGCCGAGGACGACTACCCGGTCTACGTCCTGCGTGCCGCCGAGGGCGTGCGTGACGACGAGGGCTCGCTCGGCATCGTTCTCGGCGGTTCCGGCAACGGCGAGCAGATGGCAGCTAACAAGGTCAAGGGCATCCGTGCCGCGCTGTGCCTGACGCCCGAGTTCGCCTCTCTCGCACGCGAGCACAACGGTGCGCAGATCCTGTCGATCGGTGGTCGCTTCGTCTCGATCGACGAGGCCAAGCAGATCGCCCGCACCTTCATCGAGACGCCGTACGCGGGCGTCGAGCGTCACGCGCGCCGCCTCGCGATGGTCGAGAAGTACGAGCGGGACGGCACGCTGCCCTCCGAGGACTGAGGCCTTCGAACGGCCCGCCCGGCGCGATCTTCTCGCCGTGTGACGGGCCGTCGGCCCGGGTCGGTGGAGCCTGTCACCCACGCAGGTGCATGCTCCACCACCCCTGGTGCGCGTGAGGCAACCCCTATAGGCTGGCGCGCGTGGTTCTGGAGGCTCAACGCGAACAGACGCGCCTGCGTCAGTCGGTGCAGCGTGCCGTGGCCACTCCGATCTCCAAGCCGCACAGCGTCGTCGTCGCGTTCGCGCTGCTCACCGCGATCGTCTGTGCCGCCGCCATCGCGCTCACGCCGACGATGTCGCATGCGGTCTTCATCCCGCTCATCGTCGCCGCAGCGTTCCTGTTGTCGGGGCGTCGCCTGGCGCTCGCCATCGCCATCGTCCTGACGGGCTATGTGACGACGGCCGCGATCACCTGGTCCGACGCGCCGACGCAGTGGTCCGTCGCGGTGGCTCTCGCCCTCATCGTCGGCATCGTCGCGTTCGCGAACCGTCAGCGCTTCACGATGGGTGTGCCGCTCTCGGTGGGCTCGAGCATGCTCAAGGATCTGCGCCAGCGGCTCGACACCCAGGCCCTGCCACCCGAGATGCCGGACGGGATGCGCGTCGAGCACTGTGTCATGCCCTCACGCGGGGATGCCTTCAGCGGTGACTTCGTCGTCGCCGCCCGACGCGCCGACCACCTGCACCTCGCCCTCACCGACGTCTCCGGGCACGGCCCGTCGGCGGGGATGCGTGCGCTGCTGCTTTCCGGCGCCCTCGCTGGGTTGCTGGGGGAGACGCGCCCGGAGGATTTTCTTCCCGGCGCGAACCGCTACCTCATCCGCCAGGGCTGGCGCGACGGGTTCGCCTCCGCCATCCACGTCTCGATCAACGTCGAGGACGGCCAGTACTGCGTCGGTACGGCCGGTCACCCGAGCGCCGCGCATTATCACGCGGGCACGCGCCGCTGGGAGATGATCACCGGCGCGGCCGGTCTGCTGCTCGGGTTGTTCGACCAGGGGCCGCAGGACTACGCGCGCGCCGGCGGGGTGCTCGAGCCCGGCGATGTCCTGCTCCTCTACACCGACGGCGTCGTCGAGGGCCCTGACGGCGACCTCGCGGCCGGGACGCAGCAGATGCTCGGCCTCGCGCAACGGGCCATCAGCGCCGGCCCGGAGGGGGCGGCCCAGCGCATCTGCGAGGCCTCGGCGCGCACCGGGGGGCAGGACGACCGCTCCGTCGTCGTCATCTGGCGGCCCGTGCCTGAGTCGTCCGAATCGCGCCACGCGCGCGGAACCGCGTCCGTCTGAGTGAGCGCGCCCTTCTGAGCGAGTGCATCTGCCCGATCGACCTATCCTGCTTGAACGACGAACGGCGCCGCCCCCCACCGGGGAGCGGCGCCGTCAGCGTTCAACGGAGGCAGCTCACTCGCCGCCGAAGGCGCCGTCGAGTTTCTCGTTCGCGAAGTCCTGGCCCTTGTCGATCTGGTCGGCGTGCTGGCCGCCCGTCTTGTCGTCGGCGAAGTCGCCGGCCTTCTCGACGCCCTGGTCGAGCTTGTCGGGGTTGTCCTGGGCGAACTCGCTGGCCTTGTCCTTGGCGCTGTCGAAAATGCCCATGATGTGCCTCCTGCGAATGGAAGTGCTCCGGCGAACCGGACTCATCTTCACCGAAGCACATGCGCGGGGGCGGCGTCGAGACCGCCGGCATCGTTCGTTGGCGAACGTCTCGGTGGCCAAGACGACCGTCGGCGGCGCTTCGCGCGAGCACGGGGGCGACGGCGGCGGGCCAGGTCAGCCCCCGCGGATTGGGGCGTCACGGCGTGTTCGGGTAATGTGTCCGAGAAACATGCGGGCGTAGCTCAATGGTAGAGCCTCAGTCTTCCAAACTGATCACGCGAGTTCGATTCTCGTCGCCCGCTCCAGCACCGCGACGGCGGCTCCCGCGGGGGCCGCCGTTCGTCTTGCGAGAGCGCGCCCCGGCGCGATCGCAGCAGGACGGCTCGCGCGGAGCGGCCCGCCTCGCCTCTGGTGAGCGGGGCTGACGGGGTGTGGCGCAGCTTGGTAGCGCGTCCGCTTTGGGAGCGGAAGGCCGCAGGTTCGAATCCTGTCACCCCGACCGTTAGCATGAACGACGAGTAAGAGGAGCGCGCCGCGCCGCAGGCAGGGCCGATGATCGGCCGGCCGGTGCGGGCGCGCCCACCATCACCGATCGACTGGAGTGCACCGCTGATGAAGAGCGCTGTCGAAAACCTCACCCCGACCCGGGTCAAGCTCACCGTTGACGTCACGGCCGATGAACTGAAGCCGAGCATCGAGAAGGCCTACACGACCATCGGCTCGCAGGTTCAGATCCCCGGTTTCCGCAAGGGCAAGGTTCCCGCGAAGCTCATCGAGCAGCGTTTCGGCCGCGCGGCCGTCATCCAGGAAGCCGTCAACGAGGCGCTTCCGGAGCTGTACACGAACGCGATCGTCGAGAACGACGTCAAGGTCCTCGGCCAGCCCGAGGTCGACATCACCGAGTTCCCGCTCGAGGACGGCGCGGGCCTGAGCTTCACCGCCGAGGTCGACATCCGCCCCGAGATCACGCTCCCGGCGTTCGACACGCTCGAGGTCGAGGTCGAGCCGATCGAGGTCTCCGACGCCGACATCGACGAGCGCATCGCCGAGCTGCGCGAGCGTTTCGGCACGCTCGAGTCGGTCGAGCGCAAGGCCAAGAAGGGCGACTTCGTCACGATCGACCTGTCGGCCACGATCGACGGCAACGAGATCGACGCCGTGTCCGGTGTCTCCTACGAGATCGGCTCGGGCACGATGCTCGACGGTCTCGACGAGGCGCTGACGGGCCTCAAGGCCGGCGAGGAGACGACGTTCACCTCGCCGCTCGCCGGCGGTGAGCACGAGGGCGAGAACGCCCAGTGCACCGTCAAGGTCGAGTCGGTCAAGGTCCGTGAGCTGCCCGAGCTCGACGACGAGTTCGCCCAGCTGGCGTCGTCGTTCGACACGATCGACGAGCTCAAGGCCGACCTGCGCGCCGAGGTCGAGCGCACCAAGCGCTTCGAGCAGGGCGTCCAGGCCCGCGACAAGGTGCTCGAGGTCCTCCTCGAGCAGCTCGACATCCCGGTGCCCGAGTCCATCGTCACCGAAGAGGTGACGAACCACCTCGAGGGCGAGAACCGTCTCGACGATGACGAGCACCGCGCCGAGGTCACCGAATCGACGCGTCAGCAGGTCGCGACGCAGCTCCTGCTCGACGAGATCGTCGAGAAGCACGAGATCCAGGTCGGCCAGGACGAGCTGATCGAGTACCTCATCATGTCGGCGCAGCAGTACGGCATGGACCCGAACACGTTCGCGCAGGCGCTCGACGCGCAGGGCCAGGTGCCCGCCATCATGGGTGAGGTCGCTCGCCGCAAGGCGCTCGCCACCGTTCTCGAGTCCGCCACGGTCAAGGACACGGCGGGCAACGTCGTGGACCTGAACGCCGCCGTCGACACCGGCGAGGACGAGGACGAGGCGCAGGCCGCCGACGCCGCCGACGGTGAGAACGCCACTCCGGTCGCCTCCGAGGACGCCGACGCCGACGCTGCGGACAAGCCCGCCAAGAAGGCTGCCGCGAAGAAGACGACGACCAAGAAGGCCGCGACGAAGAAGACGGCAACGAAGAAGGTCGCCGCCCCCGCCGAGGCCGCTGACGCCGCCCCCGCCGAGGCCGC